>JBQCCH010000411.1:0-3502 GCA_051962375.1 Tepidisphaeraceae bacterium | reverse complement strand
GGGTCGCTCCTGTCGCGGCTCGATCGTGAGCAGAAGTCGGTGATCTGCGATCGCTTCGGCGTGGAATACGCAAGCGATGATGTTGATTCCCACTGTCGGTCGGTCGCCAACACCGAGAGTCGGCTTCGCCAGATCGAGCGGGCCGCTTTGCGGAAACTGGCGCAATCCTGAGATTAACGGGCCTGACGTCAACGGGCCTGACGTCGACGGGCCGAGCCGCAATGGCTCAGGCTTGCTTGCTCGTCCACACGCCCATCGTCTCATCCTTCGCGGAATGACACGTCGGCTCAGGATCAAGCCGAAGGCTCCGGATCAATCCGACTCATTCGAACGGCGGCATTTTCGCGAGCTTGCGCTGCAGGCTTCGGCGGTGAATGCCCAGCTTGCGGGCGGCCTGGCTGATGTTGTTGTTGCATTCGGCAAGCACGCGCTGGATGTGTTCCCATTCCACGCGCGCCAGCGTCGGCTGATTGTCCGGGACCTGCGGCGGCAGTTCGCCGTCACGATCGAAGGCCGCCAAAATCTGATCCGCATCGGCCGGCTTGGTCAGATAGTCCATGGCCCCGCGATGGACGGCTTCCACGGCGGTCGCGATGCTGCCGAAACCCGTCAGGATCACGATGTCCAGATCCGGATCGATCGCGGTCAGATCGTCGATCAGCTCGATGCCGCTCTTGTTCGGCATCTTCAAGTCGAGGACCGCGCGCTGCGGCTTGAAGCGCTTGGTGAATTCGATGGCCTCATCGGGCGTGGGAGCGTCGATGGTTTCATAGCCGCGCGTTTGAAAGGCCCGCACGAGTCGTCGGCGGAAGATCTGGTCGTCATCGCAGACGAGAATCTTCGGCAGATTCTTGTTGATGACCGGCTGAGGCTGCAGGCCGCCAAGGGGGCTGATCGGGTTCATTGCAATAGTTTATCAGTCATTGGCGGAAGGGTCGACATGGCGGCACGCACGAACCACAATCCTTTGTGAACTGCCGGTGTCTGATGGGGTGCCGGACGCCGAAATGGCGGCGAGCCGTTAGAATGCCAAGGGGCAACTGTGAAGGAGTCGGCCGTGCAAGCATGTTCGAAACTCGTGGCCTTGGGAGTGGCGGTGGGGGCGGTTTTCCTGGCCGGCTGCGCGCACGACGACACGCCGCCGCCGCCGAGTGCGTCGATCCCGCCGGTGGGCACGTATACGCAACTGCGGGGCGAGCCGCCAAAGCCGCTGCCCGCGCAGGAGCCGCCGTTACCGCCGCCGGGGTTTGTGGATGAGCCGCTGGTGACGCAGGCGGCTCCCGAAGTGCCCGCCTTCGTGGAGGCTTACAGCCGCGTGGGAAGCCCGCGGATCGCGCTGTTCATGAACCGAACTTTGCAGGGCCAAACGATCCCGACGAACCCGGGCGGCCCTGTGGCGGGGGTCGAACAGTCGCGTCAGACGAGCGGCGCGGTCAAGATCGAAGCCGGCTCGCATACGACCGATCCCTGGGGCCGGCCGCTGAGCGATTCCACCAGCCGATTTGAAACCACCGGCCCCGCGGAGATTCGCGACAAGACCGAGGTTTACCTGGCGCCGGGGCAATATGACGAAGCGAATGCCAGGCGCGTGGATTACGACGCCATCGAAGCGATCATGACCGACTGGCTCGCAGCCGGCGGGAAGGTGACGATGGTTTCGCCGACGCTGACCCAGTCGCAGCAGATGCAGCTGCAGCAGGGGGATCGCAACGTGTTGAATGAGCTGGAAAAGCAGAGCCAGATCGATGTGCTGATCCAGGTGCAGGCCAAGCCGACCCGGCAGACGGCGCAGGGCCTGGCGGTTCGATTGGTCGCCGAGGCGATCAATACCCGGGGCGGCGAATCCATCGGCCGAGCGGTGGTGGACGTGCCGCCGCCCTTGGATAAGCCGCAGATCAATGAGTACACGCGGTTTTTGGCGAGAAAGCTGATGAGCGACTTGGCGCACACGTGGTCGAATCCGCGGCCGCAGCGTGAGGCGGCAGCGGGGACGCCGGAAAATCCGCCGGCCAACCCGAATCCGGGCGGCCAACCGATGCCGCTGCCCCCGACGCCCAGCACACTGCCGACGACCGTCCCCGGCCCGGTCCCGACGGTCGCCCGGTAAAGCCGGGGTGTGAAGACCCGCTGTCGGCCGATTGAAGTCGGCGAGTGATGTAGTCGAAGGAAGAGATGCCTATGAAACGGTTTGCCACACTCACATTGGTTGTTTCGCTCGCAATCGCAGGGTGTCAGAGCGCGGGCGTGGATGCCCCATTGCGCGGGCGGGCGGATGTGGCGGATGGTTACGGCATTTTCCTCAGCCAGACCTATGACACTCAGTTGCGTCGCAATACGGCCTTCGGCGAAGAGCACGTGGCCCGGGATCAGTACGGCCTGCTGAGCGTCAGCATCCCGATCCGCTCTGCCATCGATCGCACCCTGTACCTGGAATACCAATACAGCTTCTTCGACGAGGCGGGCACGCAGATCGAGGGGCCGATGGGGTGGCTGCCCGTGACCCTGGAAGCGGGGTCGCCGGGGGTGATTCAATTCACCAGCACCAGCCCGAAGGCGGCCCATTATCGCGTGACCGTTCGCTTCCAACGCTGAAGCGGCCGGGGTTGATAATTGTCACTTTCAGGCGGGCCGTCTATAATTCTGCGTAATGACCACGGCTGAAAGCGATCTGCCTGTGAAAGATCAGGTTCGAGCGATCCTGGAGCGCATCCGTCCGGCCGTGCAGGCGGATGGGGGCGACATCGAACTCGTGGACGTGGTGGCCGAGGTCGTCAAAATTCGCTTCCACGGCGCTTGTCACGGTTGCCCCAGCAGCACGATGACGCTGCATTTTGGCATCGAGCGGGCGATCAAGGAAAAAGTCCCGGCCGTGAAGCAGGTCGTGGCCGTCGATTGATTCAGTCGATTAATTCAGTCGAGCCTAAAGCAGTCGAGCATTTACGGGGAAAATGCCTCCGGCGAGGGCGGATCGGTCTTGAACTGATCAGTCGAGAAGCTTCGATCCGCTCGCTCAGTCAACTACTACCCTCCCATGTCCAGTCATGACCTGATGCAACTCGCCATCGCCGAAGCGCGGTTGGCTGAGGACAAAGACGAAGTGCCAATTGGGTGCGTGATCTGGCATGAGCCTACCGCCCGCATCGTCGGACGCGGCCACAACACGCGCGAGCGGGATCATGATCCGACCGCTCACGCCGAGATCATTGCCATCCAGCAGGCGGCCCGCGAATTGAAATCCTGGCGATTGCTGGATTGCACGCTGGTGGTCACCCTCGAACCGTGCCCGATGTGCGCGGGGGCCATCGTACATGCACGCGTGCCCCGGCTCATCTACGGCTGCCCCGACCCCAAGGCCGGGGCGGTGCGGACCCTGTTTCAGCTCTGCGATGACCTGCGGCTGAATCACCGGGTCGAGATCGAGGCCGACGTTCAATCGGAAGCGTGTGCGACCCTGCTACGCGAATTCTTCAAAAAGCAGCGGGCCTTGGGCAAGCGTGGGTCG
>JBQCCH010000410.1:0-2354 GCA_051962375.1 Tepidisphaeraceae bacterium | reverse complement strand
GGGGTCGAATTTCTGGATGACCAGCGATCCGATCTCTCGTGAGACGCCCGGGTAGCGCTCACCTATTTGGGTACCGGCGGTGGAATCGCCGGCGGCGTAGGCGAGCTTGAATTCCGGATGGTGCGACAAATACCGCAGCGCTTCTCCGCCGCCGTAGCCCGCGATACCCACGATGCCGACACGAATGCTCATAGGTCGCAAGAATAGGGCATTCGGCCTTTGCATCCAAACTCGATTTTATTCAACGAGTTGGGCAGCCATTGATATAATCGTTCATCCCGGCTCGGGAAGGCCGGTCACGTCTCTGGCAGTAAAGGTGGATATGGGTCGAGCGAGGAATCGCTGCTCTTCATCCCTTTCCGAAGGCGACGTTGAAGAACGTCGACTGCTCCGATTGTGTCAAATCTCAAAAGGGCTGGCGATCGTCGCGGCACTGGTGGCGGCGGCGGTGTGCCTCATGTGGGCGTTGGATCCCACCGGCGTCTGGGATCGTTATCCCACGCTCCTGATGATGAAGGCGAACACCGCCTTGAGCCTGCTGCTGTGTGCCATCGCGCTATTGGCGCTGGATGAGCGATCGACCTGGCGGCGGGGGCTGCTTTACACCTGCGTGGCCGTGGTGCAGGTCATCGCGTGGGCGACGCTTCTCGAGCACGCGACGCATGCTTCCTGGTCCATCGACGACTGGCTGGTCCGGCACGCTGACGATGTCAGCTTCCCGACCCGCATTTCCGTCCCCACCAGCATCTGCTTCCTGGCCCTGAGCGCGGCGGCCGTGTTGATTGAGCGGAAGATGTTGCCGCGCGTGACGCAATGCGTGCTGCTGGGCATCGGGGCGGCGGCCGTGGCAACATTGGGCGGGTACCTGTACCGCTCACCGGGCCTGACGCCGGCCACCCACCAGACGGTGGTCGCACCCCACACGGCGGTATGCCTGCTGTTTCTGGCCGCCCGGGCGATGGTGCTGACGGGGGATGTCGGGCTGATACACCTGCTGATTTCGCCGATGCTCGCCGGCTCGGTCATGCGCCGGCTGCTCCCGGTGACGGTGATCGTTCCGGTGCTGGCCGGCGTCTGCGTGCTGGCGGGTGAGCGAGCGGGATGGTATTCCGCGCCCTTTGGATCGGCCCTGCTGGTGGCGAACTGCACGCTGCTTTTTGCGCTATGCGTGTGGTGGACCGCAACACTGCTCCACAGGACCGAGCGAAGCGGTGCGGAAGTGGCCATCGAGCGGACGACCGCGCAGGAACGGCTGCAGGCATCGCAGCGCAGGTTTTTCGCCGCCTTTCAGCAGGCGTTGGTCGGCATGGCGATCTGCGACAAAAGCGGCAACGTCGTCCGTGCCAATGACACGCTGTGCCGCCTGATTGGTCGACCCGCCGACGCAATCGTGGGCCAATCGATTGCAGCCTACACGCATGCCGACGATACCGCGGTCGTCAGCACCCGATTCCGCGATGTCGTTGCGGGGAACCAAAAGTCAGCAGATTTTGAGCTGCGGTATCTTCGGCCCGAGGGGCAAATCGTTTGGGGGCGGTGCACATTTTCTCCGATCCGTGATGGGGATTCTCTCAGCACCCTGGTGGTCATCCACGACATCACTAACCAGCGGGAGGTCGAACAGAAGCTTCGCGAAAGCGAAGAACGCCTGCAGTTGGCGGTGACGACTGGCCGATTGGGCGTTTGGGAAATGAACCTGCAGACGCAGGAGATGCAGCTTTCGGAATGCTGTCGATCGCTGCACGGGCGGTCGGCACAAGAGCCGCTGACGTGTGAATCCCTTCGCGCGCAGACCCACCCCGACGATCTGCCGCGCTATGTGGCCGCCTTTGACGAATCGGTGCGGAATCAGACGCCGTTCGAAGTCGAATACCGGACGCGTTGGCCCGACGGGCAGGAGCGTTGGCTGCAGATGCGAGGCCAGCCGAGCAAGGCCGCCAGTGGCGAGCCGGTACGCATGGTGGGGGTCTGCCAGGACATCACCGCGCGTCGCGAGGCAGAAGAGCGTCGACTTTATTTCCTGGAAGCCGAACGCGCCGCCCGCAGCGAGGCCGAGCGCGTCGGGCGAATGAAGGACGAATTTCTCGCCACCCTCAGTCATGAGCTTCGCACGCCGCTGAATGCGATCATGGGGTGGTCGCAGATTCTCCAGGGATTGTCACCTGATGCGGAAGAGTTCAAGCAGGGGCTTTCCACGATTGAGCGGAACGCCAGGGCGCAGGCGCAGATCATCGAAGATCTCCTGGACATGAGCCGAATCATCTCCGGCAAGGTGCGCCTGGAGATGGCGCCGGTTCACATTCGGCCGATCATCGAAGCGGCGATTGAGACCGTGCGTCCATCGGCACAGGGCA
>JBQCCH010000409.1:0-11047 GCA_051962375.1 Tepidisphaeraceae bacterium | reverse complement strand
AGCGCGGGCCAATCGATCTTCGACATGTCGGGGAATCTAACCGTAAACCGCTCAATCCGCGACCGATGGCTCAAAAGCCGGACCGAATCGCTTCGATCTGCTCCGCGATCTGCGTGAGCGTCCGCCGTGGCGGCGCGAGCTGCGCCAGCCAGGCGATGGTTCGCTCAATTTGTTGGGCGGCCAACTTTTGATAACGATCGGTGATCGCGCGGTTGGTGGCTCGTGTTCGCGAAGCGACCTCATCATTGATCTTTTCGCTCAGCCATGTGACGGCGCTGTAGCCGCCGAGAATGATCAAATCCAGATGGCCAAACACCGCCCCTTTGGCCACGCACGCAACGGCCAACAGGTACGGAGCGGCTTCGGAATACTTCGTCAGCTGCTTTCCGCCGGGGATCACCTTGAGCAATTTCTGCAGGATGGCGGTATCGCGAGGGGTGGCGTTCCAGCGTGTTTCGAGCCACTGGCGAAGCATGCCGATCTCTTCATCGACGATTGCGCCTGCCGCCTCAATATCCAGCTTCCAATCTCCGGATTGAGCGGCCAGTGCCGGCGATTGGCGGATCAGGTCCTCAAGCCGGCTCTGCAGGGCCTGAAATTGCTCGACAACGACGTTCCGAAAATCCGGCGGCTCGCCGCGACGCGAAGCCTCAACAGCAGGCAATTTAAAGTCGCCCGTGCGTGTCCAATCCCACATGCTTCGGGGCAAACGCGCCAAGGTGGCCGGCATCGTTCGGACACGGTCAATAATTCTTTGCGGCCCGATGAGGTAGAGCACGCTTCGCTCACGCATCCGGCGCTGAAGCTGCTGAGTGAGAGGATGCACATCGACATCGATCGCATCGCCCAAAAAGCTGCTCATCTGCTCCGTGGCGCGGTCAATCTGCTGACGGAGATCCAACAGAGGCTGCAGGAGCTGATCGTTCAGCCGAGCCGTCGCGTCGAACAATCGATAGCGAATCGCTTGCTGGGGTGCGGCAATTTTAAATTGCAGGCTCTCCGGCTTCAGCACCTGGTCCGGTGCGGGTTGCCAGGTGGCGTCATCACGCGGGATGGCATAGATGCGGGGCGAATCCACGCCGCTGCGATGCAGCAGCGATTGGTAATCGTCGACAACAGCCTGCTCATCTGCCTTGTTCATGACGTAGCAGGCCGGGACGGCGTATCGGTGGGCCAGTCGGTAGTAGGGCTGCAACTCCGTCATCTGATATTTTTCGGGAGTCACCAGAAAAATGACCGCATCCGCCCATCTGAAAATACGGTCGGCGATCGTGTGATGGTCGGTAACGACGCCATCGATATCGGGCGTGTCGACGAGATGAATGGAAGCGAGCAGGGGATGGTCGACATGCACCACGACCACGCGATCGGCCTGGCCGCGCGGGGGATTTTCGTCAGGCGGCAGGTGCGGCAGGGCGAGGAACCGCGGCGGCAGGCCGTCCTTGGTGATGGCGACGGGGCCGGCCGTCCACGTGCGGCGGAAACTCGTTGCCGTCACTTCGGCGCCGAGCAGTCGATTGACGAGGGAACTCTTCCCCGTCCCGGTGCCGCCGATGATGGCCACGATCGGATGATCCGTTGGCTGGCGGCTTAGGTGGAAGGCGGTCGCCTGAAGATCGCTCGACACGCGATCGGCAGCCGGCGATGCGATGGAACTGATCGAATGGACGATCTGTTGAAGCTGGGCTAATACCTGAGCACGATTCTGCATGGGCGGGTGACACTTTACTCGATTGCACGGGGAGCGGGTAAACTCATCCCCGATGACGCAGGTCGAACGTTCGGTGCCATCGACAGCAGTTGGCCGCCGCGACTCCATTTTCCTCGCGGTATTGTGCACGTTGGCGCTGCTGGTTCGCGTTGGACTTGCGTTGTCGCGCCCGACGGACGTGCAGTCCTTGCAGGCGCTGCCGGATCAGACCGAATACCTTGCCGAAGCCAAAAGCGTTCTGGCGGGCAACGGTTTCTGTTTCTTTGACCCGGCATTCGGGCAGACGGTCTATGCCTATCGCTTGCCAGGGTATCCTTTGTTCGTCGCCGCTTGTGGGGCCCGTGTGACGATCGTCCGCATCGTGCAGTGTGTCGTGGACATTTCGACGGTCTTGGCCGTCTATCTCATGGCGCGACGATGGCTTGGCGGCCTGCCGCTGGCGGTTGCCGTGTCGTTCGTCGCCTTCAACCCCTTCCTCATCTATTTCTCATCGCTTCTGCTCAGTGAAACCCTGTTTACGGCGATGCTCGCCTGGGCGATGTGGATGCAGTGCCGCGGGGGCGCAACATGGCGGCTGGCGTCGATCCTGATTTTGGCGCTGTCGACCTATGTTCGACCCTCGGCGATCGGCTTGGCCGCCGCGTTGGCGGTGGCGATGCCGTTGACCTCAACCGCGCGGGGCGTGTGGATCGCCGTGCGAGATCGTTTGGCTCACGGGGTTTGGGCGGGGGCGATTACCTTGCTGGTCCTGCTGCCCTGGGCGTGGCGAAATCACCAGACGCTTGGCGCCTGGGTGTGGGGGACGACCAACAGCGGCTTCACCCTGTATGACGGTTACAATCCTCAGGCAGACGGCTCGAGCAATCAGGCATTTTTCCGCGCCTGGCCGCAGTTGCAGGGCATGGGGGAAGTAGAGCGATCGGCCTACCTCACGGGGCTCGCAAAAGATTTTGCCTTGAAACATCCGCAGGCTGATGCGCGACTAGTGCTCGCGAAAGTTGCACGCCTGTGGTCGCCCGTGCCCCTCAGCACGGAATACGGCGGTCGAAGAAGTTACGTGGTCGTCGGCATCCTATTTACGATTCCGTTGTTTTTTTTGTCGCTCTTCGGACTTTTCAGCAGTGTGGTCGGCAAAAATGTGCGACTTTATCTGCTTGTGCCGGCCCTATACTTTACGTTAGTCCATGGGGCGACGGTTGGCTCGCTCCGGTATCGGGTGCCGGCCGATGTTCCGCTTGCCGTGCTCGCCGGGTTTGGCGTGTCGGCCGGCGGTGTTGATCGATTGGGACTGCACCGAATGGGCATCGGCAATCGGAAAAGCGCTCTGGTATGAGTTCACAGACACTTGAACCCAGCACGGCGGCGCGAGATCAGGAGGCGAGCCTGCCGCCGCCAATCCGGAAGCGATCGTGGCTGCGGACAACGCTGACCCTGCTGCTTCTGGTCATCTTTCTCTGCCTGATCGGCGGCTACGCCTACATCACCGATTCGGATCGCGTGCGGAATTACGCGCAGCGCTATCTGACCGCGCTAACGGGCGCCCATATCACGATCGGCCACGCGAGCTTGTCGATCTTTGAAGGGCTGCGGCTGGATGACCTGAAAGTGGCCTCAGAGGGGGGCGAACTCTTCGATGCGAAGTCGGTGCAGGTGGATTACGACCCGCACGCTTTGCTTCATGGACGCATTGATGCCGGCCGCGTACTGGCTGTTGAGCCTCACATCCGACTGATTGAGGACGTGGACCGCCGCGAGTGGAACTTTCAACAGTTGTATCGCCGCAACGCAGCTCAATCGCCCGCAAATCGATTCCAGCCTTCGCCCCCGAGGCAACTGCCTCAAATCATTGTTCGAAACGCGCAGGTGGACTACGCCCAGACGATCGGGGGCAAGACCACCAATGTCGGAACCCTGCATCTGGAGGGGCAGTTCGCGCCGGATGCGCAGGGCGATTATCGATTCACCCTGCAGAGCCGCGTCGGCACGAAAGGGACGTTTCCCGTGGCCGAGGGGTGGATGAAGCCGGACGCATCGCGGCTGAGTGTGGAGCTGCGGGATGTAGATTTTGTCGACGAGGTGAAGACGATCCTGCCGGCCCATGTCCGCGAGTTCTGGGAAGAGCACGCCCTGGCGGGTCGGATGAATCGCACCCGCCTGGATTACGCGCAGCTGCCCGGCGGCCAGACCGCATTTACCGTCGTGACTGATCTGGCCGGCGTCGACTTAACCGTGCCGCCGGCCAATTGGATGGACCAAAGTGATCGCGACCGGGTGCAGCGCTGGCGCAACAATTTCGGCGAAGTGGCGGGGCCGGCGATGGGGGGATCTGCCATCGCCGGCAGCTTGCTCGACGCCATGGTGCCGCAACCGCTGCACCTCCGCTCCGTGGACGCCACCTTTGTCTTTACTGACGATCGCATCCGCATTCGCAATCTGGTGGGTCGGCTCGATCAGAATCGCGTACGCGTAACGGGTGACATTGATGGGTATACGGCGAACGCCGGGTTCTCCATCCGGATTGAATCCCTGCCGTCGCGCCCGTTGGCGCTGGCGGAATCGCCGGCGTTTATTCCCTCCATGCCGTGGCCGGTGCAGGAACTTTATTACCGGTTCCGCCCGAAAGGCACCGCGTCGTTTTACATGAACGTCTCGCGCGGGGCAGGTCAGGCCAAGACATCCCTGAACGGCGAGCTCAACGTTCACGATGCGGCATTCGTCTTTGATCGCTTTCCCTATCCGGCCGATCGGGCGAGCGGAACGTTACGATTTTCAAATGACCCCGCGACGGGCGACCCCCTCCTGGAAATTGTTTCCATGAAATGCCACGGCTACCGGGGCGGGCCGAACGCGGATGCGAACGTCGAGATCACCGGGCGGGTCACGCCGCTGGATATGGCGGCCGGCGCAGACATTCGCATCGCCGGCACGGGCCTGGTGAGCGACGATCGGCTGATCGAAGCGATGCCTCCACCCACGCGCAAGGCGGTGAGGAATTTCGATTCGGCTCATACGGGGCAGCTTCCCCGCTTTGCCGGCGATTTTGACTGCCGGGTGCATCGCGATGTGGGCATGGGCAAGCCGTGGCTTGTGACGACAACGCTGGACATTCGGGACGGCGAAGGGTCGTTCGTCGGGTTTCCTTACCTGGTCAAGAATGTAAGCGGTTCGCTGACGATCTTTGACGATCACTTGGAACTGTCCGACATCAAGTTGCCCTGCGACGGCGGGGCGGCGACTTTAACCGGCGCCATCACGTGGCAAAAGCACGATCGCGTGACGGGAGCGCCGCTGGTGCAAACGGATCTCACGCTGCAGGCGCGGCATGTCGCCCTGAACGATCGGCTCCTTGACGCGTTGCCTAAGGAAAAGAGCGCGTGGCTGCGTAAAGTTGCGCTTGCCGGAAACGTCGACTTGGACGGGAAGATCGTTCCCAGCGCGCCCGACAGCGACGATCCTTCGGTCTTTCTTAATTTCAGTCTTTCGGAGGGCTCCGCACGCTTGCTGAATGGTGCGGCAGAAGTGGCGGGGCTTCGGGCCACCGGGAAGGTGGACCCCAATCGCGCGGTCATCGAGCAGTTGCACGGCCGCTATGGAACGGCGGATGTGGACGGGAGCGGCACGGTGATCTGGTCGGGCGCCGAGCCGCAACTGTCGGCGGCCGCGAAAGTCTCTGGCTTGGCGGTGGATTCAGGGCTGTTAAAAATCCTGCCCGAAGGTGCTGCAAAGATCGTCGAGTCGCTGCACGCTAAGGGAATGGTTGACGCCGCCTTCAGCTACGATGCGTCGACGAACAACGCGTACCGCATTCAGCTGACGCCGCGTCAGCTGACACTTCGGCCCGATTTTTTCCCCATCGAATTGGGGAAGCTCGGCGGTTCCGTTCGCTTGGAGCCGGGGCGTGTCACGCTGCAATCCGTCACCGCGCGCGCCGGCGACTCCACGTTGTCTGCCAGTGGAACGATCGATACCGCAAGCGGCGATGGAACGCTGGCACTGGCGGGGCGAGACCTGGTTTTGAATGACGCGCTCGATCAGGCATTGCCAACTGGCCTGCGGGATCTGGTGAAAGCTGCCGCTCTGCAGGGGAAATTGTCGTTTGATTGCCCTAAGCTGGTCGTCCGCGGACTGGCATCGCCGACGCAATCGGCCGGCGGCGCTGATGTGGATTTTGATACCAAAGCCTGGTTTTCGCCGGTCGATCTGACGCTTGGTGTGCCGTTTCGCGACGTGCGCGGCACCGTGCAGTTGGCGGGCACCATCCGCCAAGGCAATCTGCAATCCGCCAATGGGCAACTCAATCTGGATTCGCTGAAAATCGCAGGCCGACCGGTGACGGGCCTGAGCACGGAAATGCACAAGGTGGCAGATCGCAACGTGATGGAATTGAGCACGATCGATGGAAAGATTGCCGGCGGCAATGTGGCGGGGCAGATTGAAACGTCGCTGACGAAGACCGATCCCCGTTTTGCGCTGAATTTACAGGTTCGGGGCGTGCGGATTACGGAATTGACGGGGGATCTGACAAATCCGATCGACGGAAAGCTGACGGCGAGCCTGGCAATGGAAGGACGCTGGTCCGACACGGCCGGCAGGCATGGCCGGGGCGATGTTCAAGTGGATGGCAAGAACATGTATCGCGTGCCGGTGGTGTTTGGCCTGATGCAGGTCGCAAACCTGGCGCTTCCGAACGATACGCCAATCCAGCAGGCTGCGCTGCGGTACACGATCGAAGGGCCGCGGCTCATTATGGATCAAATCGATTTGCGAGCGACCGAGAGCGTGATGCAAGGAAGCGGCGAGATCAATTTTGATTCCAAGCAGGTCGACATGCGCCTTTCCCTCGCCAACAGCGCTGCCGACGCACTGCCCATTTTTGGCGACCTGATCAAGGCGGCTCGTCAGGATCTTTTGCAAATCCGCGTCCGTGGCACACTTCAAGCGCCCAAAGTGCAGGCCAGCGCCTTCAACATCTTCAGCACTACCGTTGACGACGTTCAGCACGAACGGTGAGCTATACTCTCAGCATGAAATACCGCATCCTTGGTTCGACGGGCTTGAACGTTTCGGTCATTGGCATCGGCACTTGGCAACTCGGGGGCGAGTGGGGCAAGACGTTTGAACAGGATGAAGTGGACCAGATGCTCAACCGGGGCAAAGCGCTGGGCATCAATCTGATCGATACCGCCGAATGCTACGGCGATCACTTGTCTGAAAGCCTGATCGGGCGCGCCATCGAAGGGCAGCGAAAGGACTGGATCATCGCCACTAAGTTTGGCCACAAGTTCCACGGGAATTTTGACCGAACTGAGCCCCGGAAGCCGCTGGAGATCATTCAGCAGTTGGAGGACTCCTTGCGGGCGTTGCGCACGGACTACGTGGACATCCTTCAATATCACTCTTGGGGCGATGATCAATTTTTCAATGAAGACGTGCTGGTCGCGCTGCTGCGAGCCAAGGAGCAGGGGATGATTCGCCACTTGGGCAACAGCATCGGCAGCAATCAGAATGTGAAGCAGACTGCCGCCAGCCGCGACATGAGCATCGAAGTGATTCAACTGATTTACAATCGAATTGATCGCGCTCCGGAGACGACGACCCTCCCGATTTGTAAGGAACAAAACCTCGGCGTCTTGGCGCGGGTGCCGTTGGCGAGCGGATTTTTGTCCGGGAAATACAAGCCGGGCGCACAGTTCGCGAAAAACGACCATCGTGCGAATCGCAAGCAGGCGGATACCGACGAGAAGCTTCGGGAAGTCGAAGCCATTGCTCGCGAAGAAGTGCCATCGGGGGTGCCGATGGCGCAGTGGGCGCTGGCCTGGTGCCTGAAGAACCCGACGGTTACCAGCGTGATCCCGGGATGCAAGGATGTGAAGCAAGTCGAGAGCAACGCCGCTGCCGCTGACTTGCTGACATCGGTTTAGGACGTTGTGACGCCGAATGTCTTGAGATCTTCAAAATAGTTCGGATACGTCTTGGTTACACAAGCGGGGTCATTGATCCGCACCCCGGCCGAGCGCGTGCCGGCCAAGGCGAAGCTCATGGCCATGCGGTGATCGTCGTAGGTGTCGATCGCCGCCGCCTTGAGAGAGTCGGGCGGATGGATGGTCAGGACGTCGTCCTCAATCTTGACCTCAGCGCCCAGCTTTGACAGTTCCGCCTGCAGTGCGGCGAGCCGGTCGGTTTCTTTCACGCGGAGGGTGTGCAGACCCCGGAGGGTCGTCGCGCCTCGCGCGAACAGCGCGACGACAGCCAGCGTTTGAGCCGTGTCCGGCATCGCCGACAGGTCGACATCGATGCCGACGAGGTCTTTCGTTCCGAAGAGCGTGATGAAATCCCGGCCAAACGTGAGCCCAGCACCCATCTGGTGCAGCACGTCGGCGAAGCCGACGTCGCCTTGGAGAGATTGTTTGCCCAGGCCCTCGATGGTGATTTTGCTCCCCGGATGAAGCGCGGCCAGAGCGAGTGAATAAGTGGCGTTGCTGGCGTCGGGCTCGATGGCGTACGTGCCGCCGCGGTAAACGCCAGGCGGAACGATAATCTGGACGGGATCGCCCGTTTGTTCATCACGAACGAGCTCGCACGTGACGCCGAATTGATCCATCAGCCGCATCGTCATCCCGACGTAGGGCCAACTCGTTTGCGGGCCGACCAGGTCGATGAAGACCTCGTTCCTGACGTAGGGCGCAACCTGCAGGACGGCGGACAGGTATTGCGATGAAGTTTCGCTGCCGTAACGCACCAGGCCGCCCGCGAGGCCGCCCATCGATCGCACCGGCGGAAATCCCTCGGCCCCCAGGTAGCTGATCCGGGCGGCGAGATTGCGCAACATCGTCACCAGGGGGCCGATCGGGCGCTGACGCATCCGGGGCACGCCGTCGAGCGTGTAGGCGCCTTCACCCAAGGCGCACAGGGCGGTCAAAAAGCGAATGGTCGTTCCGGAATTTCCGCAAAAAAGCTCGGCCGAGCGGTTGGGGATCAATCCTGAACCGCCGACGATGCGAATTTCGTGATCGGCCTCATTCGCCGACACGCCGAATCCCAGGCGCTGCAGGCCGTCGATCATCACGCGGGTGTCGTCGGCGAAGAGGGCGTTCGTGAGCGTGCACGGGCCGTCGGAGAGCGCGGCCAGCACCATCGCGCGGTTGGTCAGGCTCTTCGATCCAGGTGGCGCAAACGTGACGTCAAACGGCTGTGTGAGCGGCTCGATCCTCAGCGATTCCATGGCTGCACGTCTACCCGATCCGTGCCGCGGTCGCCAGTAGCCGACGCACCGGCATTTGCGATAGTATCAGGGAGCAAGTTGATTCATCGAAAGAGGATTGCGTCCAATGTCCATGCCATCGATCAAGGTGTTCGCCAACCCCAATGAGCTCGTCGAAGAGATGGCCGAGCGAATTGTGGCAGCGGCTAAGCGCGTTCAGTCTGAAGGGTTGATGTTTTCGTTGTTTCTTTCCGGTGGATCGACCCCTAAGGCGCTGCACCAGCGATTGGCCTCCGATGATTTCCGATCCCAAATCGACTGGCGGGGCGTTGAATTGTTTTTCGGCGATGAACGATGCGTGCCGCCGGACTCTGACTTGTCGAATTACAAGATGGCGCTCGATACGCTGATCAGCAAAGTGCCGATCCCGCCGGACAATGTCTATCGGATGAAGGGCGAAATCGATCCCGAACAGGCGGCCAAGGAATATGGGCAGATGCTCAAGGAAAAGTTCCTTGATGAAGGACCGGACCTGCTTCTGCTGGGCATGGGAGATGACGGCCACACCGCGTCGCTGTTTCCTAACACAACCGCCCTGCAGGAAACCAAGCATCGTTGCGTCGCGAATCACGTGCCCTACGATTACATCCCTGCCGGAACCAATTGGCGCATTACGCTGACTTATCCGTTCATCAATCGCTCGAAGGAAATCTACATCCTTGTGACCGGCGCATCCAAGGCACAACGCTTGAAGGAAGTGCTGGAAGGGGACGAGCCGCGATACCCGATTCAAGGCGTCCATGCGGAGCAGGGCACGCTGACGTGGATGCTCGATGTCGCCGCCGCCGGTATGAATGAAGACGAGTGATGGCCGATTTCAAGATTTATCATGTTCGCGATCACAATGTGGGCCAGCCGCTGTCTGCGATGCTGAAGCGCATTTTCGCCGGCAAAAGCTGGACCGAAGTGCGCCGGCTGGTCAGCTCCCGGCGGATCCAGATCAACGGCAATCTCTGCGTTGATGAGACGCGGAAGCTGAAGGCGAATGAGATCGTTCGCATCTACGGCGAATCTCTGGCGAAGCCGCCGGATGAGCAGCAGATCACGGTGCGCTACCAGGATGAGCATCTCATCGTCGTCGAAAAGCCCGCCGGCGTGACGACCCTGCGGCATGCCGAAGAGCAGCATTGGGACGAGAAACGAAAAAAACGCCAGCCAACACTGGAGGAGTTGCTCCAGCGCGTCCTCGACAGCGATGGCTTAAACCGCATGCCCTGTCGCGGTGCGGGGCATCCGCTGCAGCAGCAACGCAAACAGATGCGCCAGCAGATCAATCGCGGCAAAGCCAAGCTGCGGATCCGGCCGGTGCATCGGCTGGATCGGGATACGTCCGGCCTCATGGTCTTCGCGCTAAGCGTGCCGGCGGAACAGGCGCTGGTGCGGATGTTTTCGCGGCACGCCGTTTCCCGGGCGTATCTGGCGGTTGTGGAAGGCGCGATCGAGCAGCCGCGAACGATCGAAACAAAACTCGTGCGCGATCGGGGCGACGGATTACGCGGCTCACAACCGGCTGGCGTGGATTCGTCCGACGCCAAGCCGGCGATCACGCACCTGAAACCGATCCGCCGGATCGGCGACTACACGCTGATCGAATGCCGGCTTGAGACGGGGCGCACTCATCAGATCCGCATCCACCTGTCTGAAATCGGGCACAGGCTTTGTGGGGAGAACATCTACACGCGACCGCTGGGCGGCGAGGGCGTGCCGGACCAAAGCGGCGCCCCGCGGCAAGCATTGCACGCGTATCGGCTTGGATTTGAGCATCCGCTGACCCAGCAGCCGCTGCAATTTGAAATGAAGATGCCCGCCGATTTGCAGCGTTGGCTCAAAAAGCTGGAAGCGAGTTTGGGTTCCGAAAGTTCGGGTCTCGGTGACTTGACACCACCCGCAGAATGACTACATTTCCGTTCCCCATTCGGCACTGGCCGAAGGATTGGGGGTGTAGCTCAATTGGTTAGAGCACCGGACTGTCGATCCGGAGGTTGCGGGTTCGAGCCCCGTCGCCCTCGTTTGCAAATCTGAATGTCGGAATCCTCTTCCGAGGATTTTGCCCGCTTTCTTTCTCCCCAGACCGC
>JBQCCH010000408.1:0-6089 GCA_051962375.1 Tepidisphaeraceae bacterium | reverse complement strand
GCCGCTGCATATCGCGTGTGAGCGGTTAGGTGTCTCTCGCGATCGCGTCTGGATGGTGGGCGACTGGAAATACGATATCGAGGCCGCTAACGCGGCGGGCATTCATGGTGTCTGGTTAAGCTATGGGCGTGAACGGACGTTCGACGCCGTTCCCGACCGCGTGGTCTACGATCTGGCGGAGTTGTTCGAGACGATCAAGAATTGCAGCACGGACTGATCCCCGGCAGCAGCGAACCCAAGAGGTGGCGACGTGGTGCGAACGAAACAGGCGGCGGTGATTCTTTTCGGGCTGGGGCTTTGTCTGGCGTCGCGTGCGGTGGCATCGGTTAACGCGACGCTCGATGCCCTGCACGAAAGCGGCGTCAATCTGCGCTCGCTGGCGGCGGACGTGTCATTGGCGGAAGACAGTTCGGATACCGGTGATCGCGTCACGCGCCTGGGGCGCATCGTGCTGCAAAAACTCCCTGACGGCGACACCCGCGTGCGGGCAACGTTTACGCAGAAGCAGTCGGGCAATCGAATCGAGGAAGAAAAGCGAGATGTCCTGCTGCAGGGACAAAACCTGATCGACCGGGATTACAAGAACAAAAAGCAGACGATCCGCCAGGTGCGCCGGCCGGGCGAGAAGGTTGATCTGTTTAAGCTCGGCGAGGGCCCCTTCCCGCTGCCGGTGGGACAACCGCGCGAGGAAGTGCTGAAGCAATTCGACGTCATGGAATTGCCGACGAAGGATCCGAATGTGCTGGGCAAGGTTCGCCTTACGCCAAAGTCCGGCACGCCGCTGGCGCGGAAGTTCAAGTCGATCACCGTCTCGGTCGATCAAAAAACCAAGCTGCCCACGCAGATCGTCACCATCGACCCGAACGAAACCACCACGACCACCGCCACCCTGACCCACCTTCGCATCAACGACGCGGTGAAGGATGAGGAATTCGAGTTGCCGCCCGTCGACCCGAAGGAATGGAATATCGTCGACGAAGCGTCATAGCACCGGCCGGCGTGGAGAGTGAGGCATACGATGGACGCAAACTGGGTGCTGCTTTCGATGTTTTACAGCACCGTCGGGCTCGGCATGTTCATGTACGGCAAAAAAGCCGTGCGGATGATTCCGCTGATCGCCGGCATCGCGTTGATGATCGTGCCCTATTTCCTTGGCAGCCTGCTGTGGATGACGCTCGTGAGCGGGCTGCTCATGGCGAGCCCGTTTCTGCTCAGCGGGCTCGATCTGTGACGGCGTTGCTTTGCTTCATGCCTAGATCCGGAATATCGCTGACATTGAACAATTAAGCGACCGCCTTCGATTGGCGCAAAAAGGAAACTGATCGCAGGGTGCGTTTGCAGCCGCACCCGCGATCAGCTGTTGATCAGGAATAGCGAGGTTTAGTGCTTGGTGCTTTCGACCGCGCCGCTGCCGGCATCGCCGGTGGCGCGGGAGTTCGGCGTGGTCATGCCCGTCGCTCCGCCGCCGTTCATGCCGGAGCCGGTGGAACTCCCACGGGTCGTCGGCCCGTTCAGGCCACCACCCGCGCCGTTTTGCCCGCCCGGCATCGCGCCGCCGCCGGTGGTGTTGTTCGTGGGATCGGTCGGTGTGCCGCTGGCGGCGGTGGGATTGTTGGGGTTCACGCTGTCGTCGGGTGTTTTCGCAACATCGCCCTTGTCGCAGCCGATCATGCCCAATCCCAGGCATGCCGCCACCGCTGCCGACAACATCCAACCCGCGCCGCGCTGCATCGTTCTGGTCTTCATGCGAACTCCTTGTCACATGCTACAAAGCTCGCCGGGCGGCAGCGGCGGTTAAATAAACTTTTTGCGATTTATTGGGTCCGCCGAAGCAGGCCCAGTTGCCAGCGGAGCTGGTTGTAATCCTTCGCGGGCGGGTCTTTCACATCCAGCCCCTGATACAGCAATTGCAGGTGATCGGGATCGATCGTGAGCGTTTGGTCATACCCGTCGCGTAGCAGTTCGCCGTGGCTGATGTCGCGCGACCAGAACGGTGAGCCGTCCGGCGTGCGGACGCGGGTGGCGTCGGCGAAGGAGTTGCCCCATTCCGCCGCCAGCGGGCGCCATTCGCCGTCGAGCCGGTCCGCGATGAATGCCTTGTAGTATCGTTTCCACTGGGTATTGCCCGCTTCGATCAGCGTGAGGTATTGGTGCGAACCCTTGATGTGATACGTGCAACTGCCTTCGAACAACTCGCGCGGCACCTTGTTCTGCAGCGCGACGACCGGCTCATCGAAGTTCTTCGGGAAATCCGCCAACGTCGTGCGACTGCGATAAAAACGGCCGTGGTCATCGGTGAAGAAGAGATAGGCGTGGGTGTCGTCGCAGATGATCCAATAATCGAGCCACCCCTGCGTCACCGACTTCGGCTGCTGCGGGAACACATTCTGCGGGCGTGACCAGGAATCGGGCTTGGTGATGTCCGTCGTCGTCGAAACCATCGGCTGCTGCGACACCATGATCATGTACCAGAGCTTTTGCGGCGCGAAGTAAAACACCTGCGGCGCACAGTGATAGCCGCCAAGCAGCGGGTTGTCGGAGAAATGGTACTGCGGCGCGCGGTTGGCTTCTTTCCAGTCGGCGAAATTGAAATAGACCATGCTGTAGCCGCCGGTCTTGGTGACGCTGCTGGCGAACACGTGCCAGCGGCCCTGGTAATAGACGACGGAGGGGTCTTTGATCGCGTTGATCGGGTGTCCGGCGTCGGCCTGCGCTTGAATGAGGCCGGGCTCCGCGATCCAGTTGAATGGCGGTTTCATTGACGACCCCGCCGGCTCGCTCGGCGCCATATTTGACGGCGCCGTAGTCGGCGACTGCGCCGAAGCCCCTGCTGCCATCAGACCAATCATGCATCCCATCACCGCGCGCGACCGTCCACGCTCGCCCATGCCTTGCCTCCTGAAGTGAAACTTCCGATGGCGCACAGCATAGTCGGTATTTTCACGATCAGCAAACGTTTGCTTCACGCATGCGGTGCGGCGGCGCTCGGGGCGGTGGCGGCGTCCTTCATCACGTATTGGATGGCATACCGCAGCAGCTCGGCACTGCTCTTGAAGTGCATCTTCTGCTTGATGTGCTCGCGGTGGGCTTCCACGGTTTTGACGCTGATGAATAGGCTCTCCGCGATCTGCCGCACGCCAAGCCCCTGGCCGAGCAGGTGGAAGACTTCGAGCTCGCGGTTCGAAAGCACGTCGGTGGGGCTGCCCCCTTCGGTGGTGGTGCCGCCGGCGACTTTTTTCAGGATGGAGGCGGCCATCGAATCGCTGACAAACACTTCGCCCGCCAGGATTCGGCGGATCGCCGTCACGACCTGGCGGGTGGCTTCCTGCTTGGTGAGATACCCCTTCGCGCCGGCGCGGAGCGAGCGTTCGCCGTAGAGCGATTCGTCGTGCATGGAGAGCACCAGCACGGGCAGCTTGGGGCAGACGTCCTTGAATTGCTTAATCAGTTCGATGCCGTAGGTGTTTTTCAGCGTGATGTCGACGATGGCCAGATCGGGCTGCAGCGATTGGACGGCCTTGAGCGCTTGGGTGGAATCCTCCGCCTCCCCGCAGACGAACAGGTCAGGCTCCTGGTTGATCAGTTCCGCCAGCCGTTCCCGGACGATCGGGTGATCGTCGACGACCAGGATCCGGGTCTTTGCTTTCGGTTCGGTTTCGCTTTTTGTGAGCATGATTCTTCTCCGATGGCGTGGTGGTCAGGGCGCGTGGATTGCGCACGACGCACAGAACAGTGGTCCCGCCACGCTCGTCGGACTGCACGCTGAGTGATCCTCCGATCACGCGAGCGCGATAATCCATCGTGCGCAGCCCCATCCCCGTACTCCCGCCCCCTGCGGTCTTTTTCAGACCGATGCCATCGTCCTTGATGGATAAACGCAGCTCTCCCCCCGACGTCGACAAATCCAGGATGATCATCCGCGCTTTGCCGTGCTTGACGGCATTGCTGATCGCTTCCTGGGCGATGCGAAACAGGTGCGTGGCGACGTTGTTGTCGTGCACCAGGCATTCGCCGTCGCTGACGAACAGGCACGACACGCGGAACATCGCCTCGATCTTGATGGCCAGCGCCTTGAGCGCCGACCGCAGGCCGTGCGCTTCGAACGTCACCGGCTGCAGGCCGCGCGCCAGGTCGCGAGCCTGCGTGATCGCCTGATCGATCATCTGCCCGATCTTGCGCAGGCTCGTGGCTTCGGGCACGTCCTTGGCGGTGAGCTTTTGGGTCAGCACTTCGGTCGCAAAGGCGATTCCCGCCAATTGCTGACACAGGCCGTCGTGCAGGTCCTGGCCGATGCGGCGCTGCTCGTCGGCGGAGGCTTCCAGGATCTCGCGCTCCATCCGGCGGCGCTCGGTCACATCGCGGATCACGCCGGTGAACATCCGCCGATTGCTCACGCGCAGCTCGCTGACGGACAAGTCCATGGGAAAAATCGTCCCGTCCTTGCGCATGCCCGAGACTTCGCGGCCGACGCCGATGATCCGGGTCTGGCCGGTCGTGCGGTAGTTCTGAATGTAGCTGTTGTGCTCGCCCCGAAACGGCGTGGGCATGAGCATGCTGACGTTTTTCCCGACCACCTCGCTGGCGGTGTAGCCGAACATATGCTCGGCCGCGGGATTGACGAAGTCGATCAGCCCATGATCGTCGATCGTCACGACGGCATCCACGAGCGTGTTGACGATCGCGCGGACGCGGGCTTCGCTGTCGCGCTGCGCCTGATCGAGGTGTTGCCCGCGGATGGCGGCGGCGAGCACGTTGGAGACGGCGCGGAGAAAATGAACATCATCGACCGTGAATTCCCGAAGCGCTTTGCAATGCACGCCCAGCACGCCGTACGTCGACGATGGGCCGCGAATGGCGATCGTCATCCCGCAGGTGATGCCGCGATTCAACAGCAGCGACGGAATGTTGAAGCGTTTTTCCGACGCGAGGTCGGTGACGATCACCGGCTCATCGGCAAGAGCGGTGAAGCCCGCCTGCGATTTTTCGCCCGCACCGACAGTCGCATGCCCCACGAATCCGCGCGGCCACCCCTTGCCGGCGCGCAGCACGAGCGATTGCCGCAAGGGCTCGAATTCCAGCAGTTCGACGTAATCGGCGCGCATCGTCTCGGCCACCCGCGTGACCACCTCGTTCATCAATTGATCGAGGTCATTGGTCGTCAAGGCGATCTGCCCGAGCGCGGCGACGACTTCCTGCCAGTGCCCGAAGCGCCGCAGCCGCTCTTCGGCGCTTCGGCTGTCGGTGACGTCGCGATTGGCTTCCAGGATATACGCGCTCAAGCGCGTGCCCTTCATCCGGCGTTGGCGACTTTCGATCACCAGTCGTCGGCCGTCGCGGGAATACTGGGTGATATCGCCCCGCCACTCGCCGGAGCGGGCCAGCGCGCGATCGATCGAGCGCAGGCCATCCGGATACTCGGTATGGAGCAGCTCATGGACCGATCTGCCGATCACCTCTTCGCGTTTGAATCCATAGAGCGATTCGGCCGCGCTGTTCAGGTGAACGATTTTTCCGCCGCGCGTGCGGATGATGATGGCGTTGTAACTCAGTTCCAGCAGCGGCGACTCTGTAGTGAGGACGCTGGCAAGCTCGTGATCGGATAATTCGGCGCTGTCGGACGGCTGTTTCTCCGGCGCGTGCGAATGGCGGACTCGCGGCCGCGAGCCGGCGCGAGTCATCGGCTCACGCGGGTCACGCGGCCCCGGACCGGGACTTTGTCCGGACTCCGTCAGCTTGAGCTCCTGGGATTCCATACGTGACTCCCGCTCGCGTGACTGTTTTTCCTTCATTCTGGTACGCCCAACCCAATACGACGTGCTCCGACCGCCCGCACCTTTAGCCGATGCGAATCTCGCATCCCCCGGGTGCTCCAACCTAACCGACTAACGGTTCCCCTAACGATCTTCAAAATCATAGCAATCCGTCTCGCATTTTCGGAGATAAATTGCCGAAGAAATTGTCGCTATCCCTTAAGAGTTAAGTCCTAGTCAACTAAAAGAAACTCTTACTTCTTTCGCGTCTTCTTGCCTTCATGTCTTTCGGTGGAGCGAACATACGCGCCCTTGTCCGCTCGACCGTGGAAATTGCGA
>JBQCCH010000407.1:0-2817 GCA_051962375.1 Tepidisphaeraceae bacterium | reverse complement strand
AATTGCCTTCGACGAAGTGAATGCCTGCAAGTGAACGCCCTTAAGTGAACCCATGAGCGATCGACTCGATTTCAGCATTGATGTCATGGGCGACGCCCAATGGATCGGCGGGGCGGGCCAGGCGTTTTGCCGGCACAGCTTTGTGCTTCGGGATCAGCCGATCCGGGCGACGCTCTATGTGATGGCCGACCCGCATTCGTACGCGATTGCGCACTGGCAAGCGCCGGCGAGCGAATACAAGTATGAGCAGTGGCTCGTGGGCGGCAGTTTCATCAAGTATCGCGTCTTCGCGAACGGCGAGTTGATTGCGGTGGGGCCTTACCGTGCGATCGTCGACGGCGTTCCGCCGCTGCAGCAGTACGACGCCACCGCTTCCTTGCGACCAGGCCGAAACGTGCTGGCGGTGGTCTCGCGGGGCGAAGCGCGAGGGTTTGCACTGGCGATGGAAGTGACTCATGCGGACGGCTCGACGCATCGCATCGTCAGCGGGCCGGACTGGCGCCAGCGCGAGGCGAATACCGTCTATCGGCCGGTCTGCTGGGAAGCGCCGGCGATTGACCAGCACTTCAAGGGCGGCCCCGGTCCGGGCGAATATCCCGAACACCTGGATGGCCGCGCTTATCCTGACGGATGGCGCGGGGCGGCGTATGACGACTCGGCATGGAAGCCGGCCGCCAGCAAGGGAAATGTGTCGGGCCCGGTGGAGATTTGTCAGACCCCGCCCTACGTGGTGACGCGACTTCGGCCGCGTGAGATCGTGCGTTTGCCCGACGGCGCGGTCTTGGTCGATTTTGGCCGCGCTCTGTTTGGTGGGATTGAGCTTGCGGCGCCGGTGGGCGGGGGCGTCGTCGAATTGCGACTTTCGGAGGAGCTTACGCCGCAGGGGCACGCGCGCTATCAGTTGCGGGCGGAGGTGTGTTACCAGGAACTCTGGACGTTTGTCGCCGGATCGGAGCCGCTCAGCCACTTCGGCGTGCGGATGTTCCGCTATGCAGAGATCGTCGGGTGGCCCGGCACGCTGGATGCCGATGACATCACGGCCGTCGCGATCGCGGCACCGTTCGATGCGGATTGCTCGAGCTTCACCTGTAGCGACGCCGCGCTGGAGTCGGTTTGGGAGCTGTGCAAAAACTCGATCGCCTTCACCACCGCCGACGTCTACAACGATTGCCTGACCCGTGAACGGCTCGCGTACGAGGCGGATGCGTACGTGTCGATGCTGACCCAGTTCGCGGTGGAAGGTTCGACGGCCCCTGCGCGTCGCACCATTGAATATCTGATCGGACACCCGACCTGGCCGTGCGAGTGGTGGCAGCTTTATGTGCCTTTGTTCTATGAATACGTGCTGCAGACCGGCGATATGGCGCTGCTTCGGAAGCACTACGCGTTCTTGACGGAACAGTGCACCTTTCACCGGTTGATGAAGGATGGGTTGGTGCGGCGGTTTCCGCGGCAGTGCAATGTGGATTGGCCTGAGAATTGCCGCGATGGTTATGAATTTGGCGAAGCCAATGCGGTCGCGAATGCTTACGCCCACTGGGATCTGGTGCTGCTGGGCCGGCTGGCGGCATGGCTGGGGCGGGAGGAGGACGTTCGCGCCTTCGCACTGGCGGCGGACGAGTTGAAGGACGGTTTCAATCGCGAGCTGTGGGATGCTTCCTCGGGGCTTTATGTAGACAGCGTCGGGAGCCGGCACAGTTCTTTGCACGCCAACTTATATGCCTTGCGCTTCGGACTCGTGCCGGCGCCACGGGTGGGACGCTGCCTCGATTTCATCGTTTCGCGCGGCGTGGCGTGCAGCGTCTTTACGATGCAATTCCTGCTGGAGACGCTGTTCATGCACCAACGCGACAAAACGGCGGTGCACCTGATGACCCGCAGGGGCGAGCGCTCCTGGCTGGAGATGCTGGAACGAGGGGCGACGGTCACCACCGAATCGTGGTTGACCGACATCAAGCCGAACATGAGCTGGGCGCATCCCTGGGGCAGTGCTCCGGGCAATGTCGTGATGCGGTGGCTGTTCGGCTTGCGGCCGACCGCGCCGGGGTGGGCTGACTATTCGTTTGAGCCGAGACCCGGCGGGCTGGAGCACGGTCGGCTTCGTGTGGCGACGCCGCGCGGAACGCTGATCGCCAGCTTTCAGCGGCAGGGGGATGATTATGTTTACCAGCTTGTTCACGGTCAGCCGGCCGGCGACGCGCGGCCTGGCGATGCTTCGCATGGGGTCAAGCGCGCAGGCGGCATCAAGCCGGCGAGAACATTCCAGGAGTAGTAGCCGTGTCGAATTCCTCTCCGTTGCGTGCGGGCGTTGCGCGAAGCGATATCACCACTGATGACCCCAACGCGCGGATCGGCGGCCGTCTTTCCGCAAGTGAGCTGGTGCTGTCGGACGATACGACCAGGTAGGAGCTGGTGACGATGGACGGAAGGGAGATCGTCGCCCGGGCCATCTCGGATGGAGCGTTGCCCGATGTGAGCGAGGCTTTCTTGCCGGAGTTGCGAAAGCGGATTGAAGCCGAGCTGGGGCTTCGCGGATCGCATGTCACGGTCAATGCATCGCACACGCACCCGTTGGGGCGCATGCTGTGTGATGACGCGCAGCAGATCGAGCGGACCTTCGACGCGGTCCGCCGCGCCTGGCAGACGATGACGCCGGTGCGCGTCGGATCGGGCGTGGGGATTGAAAATACGATCAGCATGAATCGCACGCTTCGGTTGAAAGACGGGCGCCACTGGACGATTCGGCACGCCAACCCGTGCCCCAACGATGCGGAAGTGGAGGCGGTCGGGCCCGTGGATCCGCAAGTCGGCGTCATT
>JBQCCH010000406.1:0-3102 GCA_051962375.1 Tepidisphaeraceae bacterium | reverse complement strand
AAGTGGCGATCGTCACCGGGGCAGGCAGCGGCATCGGCGAATCGATCGCCCGCAAATATGCGGACGAAGGGGCCCATGTCGTCGTCAATTACCATGTCGGCGGCAAGCATGCCCAGGATGCCCAGGACATGGTCGCCACCCTCGCGACCGAATCGCTGGCGATCGGCGCCGATGTCGAAAAACGCGACGACATGCAAAGCCTCATCGATCAAACCGTCAAAAAATTCGGCCGGATTGATATCGCCGTCAGTAACGCGGGGATCGAAATTCAAAAACCCTTCGTCGATGTCACCGATGACGAATGGAACAAGGTGCTGGACGTGAATCTTCGGGGCGCGTTCCTTCTAAGCCAACTCGCAGCCCGGCAGATGATCAAGCAGAAGCAGGGGGGCAAGATCATTTTCGTTTCGTCGGTGCACGAAGACATCCCGTTCGTCGGATACACCGCGTATTGCGCCAGCAAAGGGGCCACGCGCATGCTCATGCGCAACATCGCCATGGAGTTGGCCGAATACCAGATCAATGTGAACAACATCGCGCCGGGCGCGATCGACACGCCGATCAACCAGAAGACGCTGAGCGATCCCGAAGCGAAAAAGAATGCGATCAGCGAAATCCCCTGGGGCCGCTTCGGGAAGCCCGAAGAAGTGGCCGCCGTCGCGCTGTTCCTGGCCAGCGACGATTCCGCCTACGTCACCGGCAGCACCTACTACGTCGACGGCGGACTGACCCAGCAGGTGACGAAGTATTAACGTCACTCGGCAAAATTTTCCGGACGCCGGGACCGCTCAGTGCCTTCGCCGATGTGCGATGGGTCCAAGCATGACAGGTGCAACATGAGCCAAGCCGCAACCATGAATCAAGTCATCGAGCGATTGCTGAACGCGTCGCGCATTGCGATCGTGGGGATGTCCGAAGGGCGCATCAGCGGCACCATCGGCGCATTCCTCCAAGCTCGCGGCCGCGAGGTCGTGCCGATCAATCCGAACCAGGCGACCGTCCTCGGCCTGCGGTCGTATGCGAGCCTTCGCGACGTGCCGGACGCGATCGATCTGGTCAACGTGTTTCGCCGACCCGAATTCTGCGCCGACGTCGTGCGCGACGCGATCGCCATCCATGCCGGCGGGGTGTGGCTGCAGTCGGGAATCATCAGCGAAGAGGCCGAGCGTCTTGCCGCGGCGGCGAATCTGCCCTTCGTGCAGGACCGCTGCATCATGGTCGAACTCTCGCATCGGGCCTGATTCGGTACGCTGGCGTGCGTCGGACGGTATGATGGCGCTATGAATCCAAAGTGGGGCCCCGCCGTTTTGATGGCACTTTCGGTGATGGCGCAAACGCTGCTGGCCTCCGATGCCGCCACCCAACCCGCGCCGTCCGATCCGGTGGCGTCGCGCGCGTGGGGGCTGTTGTCCGACGGCAAGCAAGCCGACGCCGAGGCCGTGCTCCTGGGCCATCTGGATGCGCACCCGGATGACGCCGACAACCTTTTTCTGATCGGGGTTCTCACGCGAAGTCGCTTCGAATCCGAGACGGCCGCTGTGTTCTTCAAGAAGGTCATCCAGCTTGAGCCCGGTTCCGACAACGCCGCCGCCGCGCGGGCGGTGCTGGATCTGGATCAGCAGGTGGACCCGCAGGCGCCCTTTGCCGCGCTCCGGGGGCTGGTGAAGGCGCACCCGGAAAACGCCGCCTTCGACTGGCTGCTTGCCGTCGAGTGTCGGAATTACAACCGGAACGAGGAGGGCGTTCGCGCTTACGAGGCGCTGGGCAAGCACTTCAAGACCGGCCCTTCCCTGTTTCATCAGACGTATGCGAATCTGCTCGACGAACTCGGCCGCTCGGAAGAGGCGTTGCCGCATCGGAAGTTGGCCGTGCAATTGGAGCCGGCCTCATGGAGTTTCGGGGGCCTGGCTCACACGTATGTTCAGCTCGGCCGCCCTGCCGACGCCGCCGATGCGTATGACCAATGGCTGAAGCTGCAGCCCGGCAATGTCGCGGCCTGGCGGGGGTTGGCCACCCAGCGGCTGCTGGCCAAGCAGCCCGACAAAGCCGTCGATGCCGCTCATCACTGGGTCGATCTCCAACCGAAATCGGCCGCCGCCTACGCGCTGCTGGGACGATCGCTCGCGGCCGATCGGAAAATTTCCGAAGCCGCCGACGCCTACAAGCAGGCCGCCACCCTCGAGCCCTCAAACGACAACTACGCCAGCACCGCCATCCTCCTGTTCCACAAGGCCGGCCGCTCCGCCGAGGCCGATCAGCTCCGCGCCGCCCGCGATTCAGGCTCCTAAACCCCCGCTGCCCGCCCCTCGCTGGCGGGGTTCTACCGCTGATCCGACGAATGGCTTATACTCCCCGGTTCGGTTTTTTGCCGACTCGATTTTTCGGAGTTTCATTATGCGATCAGTGATTTCAGCGCTCGTGATCAACGAGCCGGGTGTCTTGGCGAGTGTCGCGGGCATGTTTTCCGCCCGTGGGTTCAACATCGATTCGCTCGTGGTCGGGCGCACCGAAAACCCCGAGCTTAGCCGCCTCACCGTCGTCTGCGAGGCGGACGAAAACACGCTCGAGCAGGTCCGCAAGCAGCTGGCCAAGCTGGTGCCGGTCGTGAAGGTCCGCGATTTCAAGGAAACCGCCTACGTCGAGCGCGATCTGGCCCTGATCTCCGTCTCGGTCGGGCCGGACAAGCGATCCGAAGTCATCGAGATCGCCAACCTGTATCGCGCCAAAATCATCGACGTCGCCCGCGATTCGGTCATGATCGAAATCACCGGCACGGAACAGAAGCTCGAATCCCTCATCGAACTGCTCAACCCCTACGGGATCAAGGAACTCGCCCGCACGGGCGTGATCGCCATGGCCCGGGGCATGCAGCCGGTGCGGGATGAATCCCCCGCGCCCGAGACCGGCAAAAAGCGCATCCGCCGGATCGATGCCCCCGCCAGCGTCGCGCTTCCGCCGTCGTAGGCTTCTTTTTTCAATCCCTCGGTCATGCGTCCTGCGTCATCCCCCGCGTTATCCGTCTGGGGCACGCAGCACCCATGGCCGCTTCCCCCCCCCAGTCGCCGTTTGCTGTAAGAAACCCCGTCGTTCACGGCGCGCTGG
>JBQCCH010000405.1:0-3686 GCA_051962375.1 Tepidisphaeraceae bacterium | reverse complement strand
TTCGTAGCGCTTGAGCACGCGCTCGAGGGCGTCGCCTTCGACTTCGGCCATTTAGTGTTCGAGCTCGCGCATCTCGTGAGCGAAGGCGTGAAGCTCGGCAAACCCGAGTTCCGCTTCATAGATGACCGTATTGGCCGGATCGAGATCGACATCTTGCTTCAGGTAGCCGATCTTGGTGCCTTTGGGGATGCCGACATCCCCCACGTCGGGCTTCATTTCACCGGTGATGGTGCGGAAAAGCGTGGTTTTGCCTTCCCCGTTGTTGCCGATCAAGCCGACGCGCTCGCCTTTTTCGATGGCGAACGAGAGCTTGTCGAACATCAGGCGGTCGCCGAGAACTTTTTCGATATTGTTGAGTTGAATCAGGGGCACGGTTGGGCGGATGAATCGAGGACGGAGTTCGGATCAGAAAGACAACGGGTCACCAGCCGCAGGCTTGAATCGGCACGCGAAATCGGCGGCCTGCGGCGCTGAAAAGTCAATCAGCGTAGCGGAGCCGGCGCGTGATGCAATGCTGCGGCATCAAAACCCGATCATACCATGAAGCCGAGCGCCTTGCGTGGGTGCGGTGCAGGGGGCGGCGGGCTTTATGCATCGTGCGGCGGTGGAGGGTATAGTGCTCGCCACTTAGGAACGAAGGACGCATGGCATATTTGCTCGGCATTGACATCGGTACCAGCGGAACGAAGACCCTGATTTGCGATGAAGAGGGAACGGTGATCGCCACCGCGATGGCGGAGCACGCGATTTACCAGCCGAAGCCGGGCTGGAGCGAGCAAAAGCCCGAGGATTGGTGGCAGGCCACGTGTTTAGCCACCAAGGCGGTGTTGAAAAAAGCCAAGCTGCGCGGCGACGCCATCAGCGCGATCGGCCTGTCCGGGCAGATGCACGGCAGCGTGTTTCTGGATGCCAAAGGGCGGGTCATTCGCCCGGCGATCCTGTGGAACGACCAGCGCACCGCCGCCGAGTGCCTGGAAATCCAGCAAGCGGCCGGCGGACGGGAAAAGCTCATCAAGCTGGTGGCCAACCCGGCGCTGACCGGCTTCACCGCGCCCAAGATCCTCTGGCTCCGCAAGCATGAACCCAAAAACTACGAGAAAACGCGGCAAATCCTCCTGCCGAAAGATTACATCCGCTTCCGCATGACGGGGCTCTTTGCGACCGAAGTTTCCGACGCATCGGGCACGCTGCTGTTTGATGTCGTGAAACGCCAGTGGTCGAACACGCTGATTTCGAAGCTGTCGATCGATGACGACCTGTTGCCGGCCTGTTTTGAATCGGACCAGGTGTCGGGCGAACTCACGCGGGAGGCGGCCGCCCTGCTGGGGCTGAAGGAAGGCACGCCCGTGGTCGGCGGCGGCGCGGACAACGCGGCGGCGGCGGTGGGGAACGGCGTCGTGCAATCGGGCATCATGGCGGCAACGCTCGGCACGTCGGGCGTAGTGTTTGCCCATTCGGACCGGCCGACGCTCGATCCGAAGGGCCGCGTTCACACGATGTGCCACGCCGTTCCGGGCAAGTGGTGCGTGTTCGGCTGCATGCTGTCGGCCGGCGGGTCATTCCAATGGTTCCGCAACCAGCTGGGCCAAGCCGAAGTCGCCGAAGCGCGGAAGCTCAGGACCGATCCGTATGCCTTGCTCGTGCAGCAGGCCCAACAAGCACCGGCCGGCGCGGAAGGGTTGTTCTTCCTCCCCTACCTGACCGGCGAGCGCTGCCCGCATCCTGACCCGTACGCCCGCGGCGCCTGGATCGGGCTCACGGCCCGCAGCACCCGGGCCATGATGATCCGTGCCCTGCTCGAAGGCGTGACCTTCGGCATGCGCGACGCCCTAGAAATCATGCAGGGCATGAACATCCCCTGCTCGCAAATCCGCATCACCGGGGGCGGCGCCCGGAGCGAATTCTGGCGCCAGCTGCAGGCCGACATTTATAAAAAGCCGCTGGTGCTGACCAACTCCAGCGAGGGGCCGGCGTATGGGGTGGCGCTGCTGGCGGGCGTGGGCACGGGCGTCTGGAAAAATGTCGAGCAAGCGTGCCGCGCGTCGATCGAGACGGTCAAGAAAATCCCCGTCGACAAGAAATCGGCCGCGTTTTACGACAAGTACTACGGCGTTTATGCCAAGCTGTACGGCGATCTGAAAAATCGCTACGCGGAAATCGCCGCCCTTTAAGCGATCCGGATCAATCGCCATCGCTGAGCATGGCCAGCGCCAATTCGGCAACGCGATTGGACGCGCCGTGCTGATCGAGCGGCGCGATGAGCTGCAGCAGCTTCGCCCGCATGTCGGCCAGACGCGAGGGCTCGGCCAGCAGGTGCAGCGCGGCGGCGGCGACCGGGGCGGGGTCACCGTTCCAGGGAATGAACTCCGGCACCAGGTCGACATTGCCGGCCAGGATGTTCACCATTGCGATCTTGGGCGTCTTGATGAGCCATCGCCCGATCCCCTGCCACAACAGCGTGTTGATGCGATAAACCACCACCATCGGCACCCCGTAGGCGGCCACGTGCACGGTGCTCGTGCCGCTCTTGCACAAGACCAGGTCGCACTGCGGGATCAGTTCGTCGAAGGCGTCCTGCCCCACCACGCAATCGAGCGACGAATCGATCGCCCCGCGCACGAGTTCGTCGCCGGCGGGCGTCGTGGGCAGCAGGAAGCGGGCCTGCGGATGTTGTTGCGCGATCGCCCGCATCACCTGCAGCAGCGGCGGGAAATTTTCGCGAACTTCGGCCCGGCGTGAGCCCGCGACAACGCCGATCACCGGCGCGCGGTCCGGATACCGAATTTTCGGAATCCGATCAAAACGATCGGCCGGCAGGTGATCGAACAGCGGGTGGCCGACAAAGGTCGCGTTCACGCCGCGATCGCGGAACCATTTTTCTTCAAACGGAAAGATACAGGCGAGGCGATCCACACACGCGCGCACCTGCTTGATGCGGCTTTCGCGGCTGGCCCACAGTTGCGGGGCGACATAATACAGCACCGGCACGCCGGCCTGTTTTGCGAGCCGGGCGAACCGCAGATTGAAGCCGCTGGAATCGACGCAGATGTGCAAGGCGGGCCGATCGGCCGAGGCGTAGCGGGCGCGCAGCCAGGCTTCGAGTCGGTGGATTTCATTGACGCGCTTGAGCGCGTGGAAAGTCATGGCCGCTTTGCGGGTGGTTTCGTGATGAATGACCGCCCCGGCCGCGGCCATGCGCGGGCCGCCGAGCGCGTCGATCTGGATCGAAGGATCGAGCTGCTTCAGCGACGCCACGAGCCCGGCGGCATGGTTGTCGCCGCTGACTTCGCCGACCGTAATGAAAATCCGCCGTGCCACGGCTCCGTTGTAACGCATGACCGCCGCGCGAAGAAGCCGCGCGGTGGCAGGCGGGCGGGGTTTCGGTTCAGATAGCGCGCATGCTGACGTCCTGGGCGAATCATCGGTGCGTGGTGATCGGAATGCTGCACTTGCCGGCGCTGCCGGGCAGTCCCCTGTCGAAGCTGAGCTTATCCGCGATCACCGACGCCATGCTGCGCGATGCAGACACCTTGGTATCGAACGGCGTGCACGGGCTGATGCTGGAGAATTTCGGCGACGTGCCGTTTTATGCCTCCCACGTGCCGCCGCACACGATCGCGCAGCTCACGGCGGTCGCCGGCGCGGTGCGGCCGCGGTTTTCGGGCGTGCCGCTGGGGATCAATTGC
>JBQCCH010000404.1:0-3581 GCA_051962375.1 Tepidisphaeraceae bacterium | reverse complement strand
GGCCATGGACATCTGCAAACGCCTGGCCGGCATCGGGTTCGAAGGATGGCTTCTGCTCGATCCAACCAACACGCCGGCCGACATGCCGCCGGGCGCTTCGCGCGTAGCGGCCGCGGCGGACTTGGCGGCGCAAATCCGGCAGTTGATCGATCCCCCGAAGCCGGCGAAGAAAACGACGGCCCCGGCACGCTGAATTGGGCGTGTGAAGGAAAATTAATCGAGCGACCGGCGGGGTGCGATTACCGGCGAGCGGAGGCGGCGATGGCGGCGTCCGTACGCTTCACGCGCGTCGCCTTGATGCCTTTGGCGCCTTCTTCGTAGTCGTATTCCACCGATTCACCGTCGCGCAACGTCTTGAAGCCGTCGCCTTCGATGACCGAGTGGTGCACGAACACGTCTTTGCCCGTCTCCTCCATGGAGATAAAACCAAACCCCTTTTGGTCGTTAAACCACTTCACTTTGCCCGTGGCCATGGCCAATTCCCAACCTTTCCGAAGACATGAGCGCGAGCGGGGGATTGACCTCCCGACCGCCGCGCTACCATCCTGACCGCTTACTGCTCCGAGAGAGTGACTCGCCGCCAAGACCCCCGGAGAATACCTCGCGGAGCCGGAGACGGCAAAAAATTTCCGATTCGCTTCTGTCAAGCGCTCGGAAGGATTTTCGATCCCTTTCGTCACAACTTATCCACAATTCCGCGGCGGCCGGCGCGGTCAAGGGCGAAAAACCTCAAATTTCCTAAGAAACTTGCGGGTTCATCCTAACTCAATCTACAAAAACGGCCTAAAAATTAATTCATGCGCCGCAACTCACAGTGTCATCGTTATTTAGAAATTTGCAAGTGTTAGGATTTGCCCTAGAGGCATCAGGAAAACGCCTATGCGGGCCGGGAGATTTGCGGGGGTCGGCGCATCGCAGGTAGGGGCGTTTCCGAGATTTACGGAGTTATCCACAACCTGTTCACAGCGAGTGCGCTTGATTTTAGCGGGCCCGACGCAATGCTAGCAGGCCCCGGACGGGGCATAGGCGGTACGACACTCGAATGAACCTGCTGGAAGTCACCAAGCTCGTCAAAGTCTACAACGGCCGCCGCGTCGTCGACGAAGTCTCCTTCGTCCTCGGCCAGCAAACCATCGTCGGCCTCCTCGGCCGCAATGGCGCCGGCAAAACCACCTCGTTCCGAATGATCCTGGGCATGGTCGTCCCCGACGGAGGGGCGGTCGCCTTCAACACCCACGACATCACCCATTTGCCGATGTTCAAGCGGGCACGGCTCGGGATCGGGTATCTGTCGCAGGAGCGAAGCGATTTTCGCAAGCTCACCGTGCTGGATAACCTGATGGCCATCCTCGAGACCCGGCACCTGCGCCGGCCCGAACGCGTCAAAATCGCCGAACAGCTCCTCAGCCAGTATTGCCTGACCCGCCAGAAGGGGCAGTTGGCCGAGACGCTCTCGGGCGGCGAGCGGCGCAAGCTCGAAATCGCCCGGGCCCTGGTCACCCAGCCGCAACTCATCCTGCTCGATGAGCCGTTCAGCGGCGTCGACCCGATCGCCGTCGAGGACCTGCAGCGCGAGGTGCGTCGCCTGAAAGAAGAATTCGGCAAAACGGTGCTGATCACCGATCACAACGTCGCCCAGACGCTGCGGGTGTGCGACCGCGCCCTGATCATCAGCGACGGCCGAGTCTTCAAGGAAGGCACGCCGCGCGAAATCATCAATGACGCCGGCGTCCGCAGCACGTACCTCGGCAACACGTTCCGCGGCGACGAGTTCGATTGATCCACCGCCGCCCACGCCCAAGCTCGCAAGATTACGCGCTTGAAACTCAGTCTCAGCCGGGTAGACTATTCAAAGTTACGCGGAATGAGCCCATGGACAAACCTTCTTGTGATGCCGCCGGTTGCACGCCCTCATCCTGTGCGATGAACACGCTTGGCGTAGGCGCTTGCGGCAGCGTGGTCGCCGTTGAAGGGGACCGCGATCTTCGCCGCCGACTCCTTGAAATGGGGTTCTGTCGCGGCGTGAACGTGGAAGTGGTCCGCCGGGCGCCGCTGGGCGACCCCATCGAATTCAAGCTTCGCGGCTACAGCCTTTCCCTCCGCGGCGAGCAAGCGAAATACGTCCAGGTCAGCGTCACCAAATAGCCGCCCGTTACGCTCAGCCCGCTGAGCGGTAAGCCAGGCGTGGATCGCAATGACGTCGTCGTGTGCACCGCATCGCTTTGCGCTTTATGAGCCTGCTCGCTCCCGATCTTCGTCTTAAAACCGTCGCCCTGGCCGGGAATCCGAATTCCGGCAAGACCACGCTCTTCAATGCCCTGACCGGTCTAAAGCAGAAGGTGGCGAACTACCCCGGCGTCACGGTCGAAAAAAAGACCGGCCGCTGCACGCTCGCCGACGGATCGATGGTCGACGTCATCGACCTGCCCGGCGCGTATTCCATCATTTCGCGCAGCCCCGATGAACGCGTGACGATGCAGGTCCTGCGTGGCCTGCGGAAAGACACGGCCGCCCCCGATGTGGTGATCGCCGTCGTCGACGCCAGCAATCTCTCCCGCAATCTGTACCTGGTCAGCCAGTTGATCGAACTTGGCCGGCCGATGGTGGTGGCGCTGAACATGATGGACATCGCCCAGCGGCGGGGCATCCGCGTGTCAGCGCAATTGTTGCAGGAACAACTGGGCGTGCCGGTGATTCCGGTGACGGCCGCGCGCGGCGAGGGGGTCGCCGAGCTGAAGGCCGCCCTCGCCCACGCCGTTCCCGCGCCGCGACCCCTGTTTGACCTGCCCGTGCCCATGCGCGAGCAGATCACCGAATTGGCCCGATCCCTGCATCACGAGCCGGCCCTGGTGCATCAAGACCCGCACGTGCTGGCCGAGCGACTGTTGATCCACGACGAGAGCGACGACCTGCAATCGCTGCGCAAAAGCCCGCGGCTGAAGTCGCTGATCTCGGCGGCTCACGAGCATCTGACACGACTCGGCATCGACCCGATGCAGGCCGACATCGAAGCCCATTACGGCTGGATCGATCACGTGGCCGCCCGCAGCCTGGAGCCGGCCTGCGGTCCGCTGGCCCTTGGGGTCGAATCACTCATGGCCGACGCATCGGCGGATGCATCGGGCGATTCGCCGAGCCGCACACCGATCGCCCAGCCGCATGCTGCGTCGCGCACGCTGACCGATCGGCTGGATCGCATCCTGCTTCACAAGGTCTGGGGATTAGCCGTCTTCGCGCTGGTGATGGCCGTTCTATTTGTCAGTATTTTTTATCTGGCCGCGCCCATCATGGACGCCACGCAGGCCGGCGTGACCTGGCTCGGCAATGGCGTCACCTCGCACATCCCGGACGGCCCGCTGCATGACCTGTGGAGCGACGGCATCGTCGCCGGCGTCGGCAGCGTGTTGGTGTTCGTCCCGCAGATTGCGATCCTGTTTCTATTCCTGGCGATCCTCGAAGATTCGGGCTATCTCGCCCGGGCGGCGTTTCTCATGGATCGGCTGCTGGGCAAAGTGGGGCTGAATGGCAAAAGCTTCATCCCGCTCTTGAGCAGCTTCGCCTGTGCGATCCCCGGGATCATG
>JBQCCH010000403.1:0-5461 GCA_051962375.1 Tepidisphaeraceae bacterium | reverse complement strand
ACGAGCGTGAAGCCCCCCGAGAGTCGACGCGACGGCTGAGAAAACGACGGTGTCATAACCTGCTCCACGCTGAATGTTGCTGGGAATCGCTGACATCAAACCGGGCCGCCAGGCCAGCATGTCGACATCATCCACTGGAGACATCTTAACCGTCGCCAAACACGGCACGATCTCATTTAGCGTTCGATAGTTTTCACTTTGCGACACGCGGGCGGGCGCGTCATCGGGCGGGAGTGCGGCTGGCTTTGCGGAAGGCGCCGGGGCTCTGCCCGATCGATTTTTCGAACGCCCGGCAAAAATTCTGGATGGTCGAGCTGCCGCATCGCCGCGCAACTTCGGCCACCGTCAGGTCCGAATGCAGCAACAGTCGCTTTGCGTTTTCCAGCCGCACGTGCATGATTTCATCGTGCGGCGTGCGGCCCAATTGCGTCACGAACTGGCGCTCCAGCCACCGCCGCCCGACCGGCACATGCTTCAGCACGTCCGACACCGTGCAGGGGTCGCACGCGTGCAGCCGAATGAAGTGCACGGCATCCGCCAGGTAGGGATCACTCACCGCCAGCAACTCGGTGCTTTGTCGTCTTGCGACACCGCGCGGCGATAGCCGAATCAATCGCTGCTCCGGCGTCAGCGTTTGGCCGGCGAGCATCTGCTCCATCAACCCCGCGGCCGCGTACCCCACGCGGCTGTAGTCGGCTTCCACGCTCGACAAGGGGGGCCAGGCGCTTTCGCACATCAGGTCGTCGTTGTTCACGCCGATGATGGCGACCTCATCCGGGACGGCAATGCCAGCGTCCAGGCAGGCCGCCGCCAGCCCGTTCGCCGCAACGTCGTCCACGGCCATGATCCCCACCGGCTTCGGCAGGCTCCGGAGCCATTCGATCGTCTGCGGCCAAGCCACGGGCGTCTTCTGGTCCATTTGCGTCGGCCACCCGAGTCCCGCCTCACAACAGGCGAAGCCGCGCGATTTCACCGTGTCGCTGAAGCCCGCATATCGGCGGCACGACAGGGGTGATTTCTTTTCCAATCCGAAATACGCAAACTGCACCAGCCGACACTCCAGCAGATGCTCCGCGGCCGTCGCGCCGATGGCGTAATCATCCATGGAAACCACGGCCGATTCCGCCGGGTCGGCGGCGCCGGAACACCAGACGACGCGCGGGCAGACGTCCAGGATTCGCGTCGCCAGCTTTGGTCCCACGCCCGCCAGGATCGCGCCATCCAGTTTTGGGTACGGCTGCGGCAACAGCACGTGGCGTAATTCTTTAAAGATGATCCATTTGCGCTGCAGGTTGGCGTGCCGCATCACGCCCCGCATGACGGCCCGTCCGAAGCCGGTGACGCCGTCGACGAAGATGCCGACCACGGGTTGTTTCGAAGGCAGGGGCATAACGGTCTGTCGCCAAATGATAACAAAGTTGCGCGAAATGAGCAGGTCGGACGGTTGGGTCTGTTTTACTCTTTGTTCCAAGGATCCGACGCTGCCGAACCGCCACGTGGCGCAGGTGGCCTGCCCGGGGCCTGTCGTCATGCCGATCACCACTCCGAATCTTCGTGGACTCATCGTACTCGACCGCTCCGCTTACGATCTGGTCTACGCCCCCGTTGCCCGGCGGCAGATCGAGCAGGCGGTCACCCTCGTGGCCGAGCCGCTGACGCGCCAGCAACTCGCCGCCCGGTCGGATCTGCTGAGTAACGTGGATGTGATTTTCTCCGGCTGGGGCTGTCCGCGGATGGACGCGGCGTTTCTGGAGGCCGCCCCTCGGCTGAAGGCCGTGTTCTACGCCGCCGGCGCCATCGGCGGTTGGGCGACACCCGCCGTCTTCGAGCGCGGGATCGTCATCTCGTCCGCCGCCACCGCCAACGCCGTTCCCGTCGCCGAATACACGCTCAGCACGATTCTGTTCTCCCTCAAGCACGGCTGGCGTCTGCTTCGCGAAACGCGCGAGCAGCGGACATTTGTCGATCGCGACGGCGCTCCCGGCAATTTCCGCCGCACGGTCGGCCTGGTGGGAGTCGGCGTCATCGCGCGGCTGCTGATCAAATTGCTCAGTCATTTTGATCTGGATGTCCTCGCGTACGACCCCTATCTCTCCGAGGCCGAGGCGGCCGCGCTCGGCATTCGCAAGGCGTCGCTCGAAGCGGTGTTCAAGCAGTCCGACGTCGTGAGCCTTCACGCCCCGGAAATCGCCGAAACGCTCGGCATGGTGGACGGGCGGCTCCTGCGGTCGATGAAGCTTGGCAGCACGCTCATCAACACGGCGCGCGGCGGATTGGTCGTTGAAAAAGACTTGATCTCGGTCCTCCGCGCTCGGCCCGACCTGCACGCGGTGCTCGACGTCACCGAGCCGGAACCCCCAGCCGCCGACTCGCCCCTGTACGATCTGCCCAATATCACGCTCACGCCCCACATCGCCGGCTCCGCGGGTGCGGAGTGCCAACGCATGGCGCAATACATGGTCGAAGACCTTCACCGCTATCTCGCCGGCGAGCAATTGAAATGGCAAGTCACGCCGGAAATGACGGCCCATTCCATTCACCGGCCCGTTTCCACCGCCAAGCCCAGGCCCCAGGCCATCGGTGCTTGATCGCTCGCAACGGCGGGCTTGCCATGACCATCTCCCCACCGCCGGCTCATGACAGCCCGCTTCGAAACCGCCGGCGATAGTCGGTCGGCGTAATCTGCATTTGTTCCTTGAAGACCGTGCTGAATCGCACGTGGCTCGCGTATCCCGATTGCGTCGCGATCTGCGGAATCGTCAGGTTCGTTTCCCGCAGCAGCTTTGCCGATCGATCGATGTGAACGCGGCGGATTTCATCCAGCAAGCTGCGCTGCATCACACGCCGGAACCGCCGCTCCAGATTACGCCGACTCATGGCGACGGCGTCCAGCACGTCTTCCACGCTGAACTGCTTCGATGCGTTTTGCCGAATGAACTGCACCGCTTCAGCGACCACCGCATCTTCAATGCTGAGTACGTCCGTGGAATGCCGCGTCATCACGCCGAGCGGGGCGATCTCGGTGATCAGTTGCGGCGCCGGCTCGCCGCTGAGTTGAAGATCGAGCAGCCGAGCCGCTTCGAATCCGATTCGATCGCCTCCCAACTCCGCGCTCGAGAGCGTCGGCCGGGCCATTTCCGTCAGGAAGGTGTCGTTGTCCGCGCCGATGACCGCAATTTCTTCCGGCACCGCCAGCCCGCAATTGCGGCAGGTGTCGATGACGTTCCACGCGTACCGGTCGTTGGCCCCCATGACAGCGCACGGCTTGGGCAGCGATCGAATCCACCTGGCCGGCGCTTCTTCCGTGGAATGGGCCACCAACACCGTCGCGCCGTGCTGCCGGCAGATGTCGATGAATGCCCGCTCCCGGCATCGCGACCAGGAGGCGGATGGGTGCCCGCAAAACGCGAAGGAACGAAACCGCCGCTCCCACAGGTCGGCAAAGATCATCTCGGCGACCTGCTTCTCATCCGGCAGCACCGACACAATCCCCTCGCGCTGCAACTGCTCGGCCGACAGGGTGCGGGCGACATTCACCAACGGACTGCTCTGACGCCGGTAGCGCTTCAACGTCCGCACCGAATGGATCATCGTAATGAGCCCGTCGATCCGGTCCGCAAGCTTCAGCTTCATCGACGCAAGTGAATACATCGGCGGCAGCACGAACTCCCAGTCGCTGCGGACCTGGGCATAGCGAACCACGCCACGCAGCACGCTTCGCCCATACGCGCCGGCGAAATCAAGTTCGATGCCGATTCTTAACATCGTCCAATCCTCACGTTAAGTCCGCCCGCCCGGTGCCCCGATGACAGCCTTCGGTTGCAAATCGAAGGGGCCCCAATCAACGCCCCAAGTGTAGCAATCTGCCACAGCGGATGCCGCAATCCATGAAAAGATTTACGCAAAATGCATTAGGCGGATTTTGCCGGAGAGTTAGACTTTTCATCGTGGAAGTGGAGTGGGAGTCACATCTTGAATTCGGAGGATTGGATGAAGGTCGAAAAAAGTCTGTCGTGGGGGCGCTGTGCGACGTTCGGCAGCGTTGCCCTGTCCTGTGTTCTGGGGTTGTCGCAATCCGCGAAAGCGGCGGTGAATCTGCTGGGCAATCCCAGCTTTGAGGCGAATGTGTCCGGATCGCCTGACGCGAGCGGCGGCGATGTGCCGACCAACGGCGCGGGGCCTTGGCTCGGCTACAATAACTGGGTTGCGCCCTTCAACGGCTATTACACCGCGGCCACGGCGCACACCGGAACCCAGGCCGCCAAAACCTTTTCCGGACCGAATGGCGGCATCTACCAATCCGTCGCAGTGACGGCCGGCACAACGTATACCGCGTCCGCCTACTTCGAAAACTTTGCCGGCGACGCGCTCTCGGCTACGGGCGATCAGACCGACGATGTCCGGCTCACCTTCTTCGACGCTTCGAACAACAACCTGGGCGTCTTCGTCAGCCCGACCGTCGTCAGCGGCACGTCGCCCAGCAATGTCTGGACGCAGCTCTCCGTCACGGCCGTCGCACCGGCAGGCGCCACCAGCGTCCAGTTCATGGGCTTTTTGAACAACCCCAACGGACACGGGGGTTCACTGTTCATCGACGACGCCTCCCTGACCGCAGCATCAACGCCGGAACCGGCACTGCTCGGCGGCATCGGGCTCGCCGGCCTCGTCGCCTTGTCGCGGCGCCGAACGAATCGCTGAGATTGACCGTCACACAATCATCGCTTGTGAAAGGTAGTGTTTTATGCGCCTCTCAACTTGTGCTTCACATCAGAAGCGAGCGTTTACCCTGGTCGAACTCCTCGTAGTCATCGGCATTATCGCCTTGCTGGTTTCGATCCTGCTGCCGAGCCTTAATGCGGCGCGGAAGGAAGCGAAACTGGTCAAATGTCTGGCCAATCTCCATTCCATCGGCGAAGCGATCGCGATGTACACCGGCCAAAGCAAAGGCACGCTGCCGTACGGCTACTGGAACGGCGCCGTCCCCGTAACGGCCGCCCCCGATCCGACCCGCGCCACCGACTGGGCGATCCTGCTGAGCTCCACGCTGGGCAAGGGGAACGGCTCCTACGTCACGCAAAACGGGAGCGACAACAGCCGCTTCCAAGGCATGTTCACCTGCCCGGAAGCGCAGTTCGAGCCCCTTTCCACCGGCACACGGAAGCTTCACTACACCGCCCACCCGCGACTGATGCCCGATCTTTCGAATTCCGATGGATATCGCGGCTGGACGACCACGCTGCGCCCTTACAAGGTCGGCAGCATCCGTCGCTCGTCCGAAATTGCTCTGATCTTCGACGGTGCGCAAGTTCAAAGCTTCGATTGGAACTGCAACGCGACGGCAACCAATCTCGACAACAACGGGCTGTGGTTCTCCAGCATCAGCCCCGGCGCCAAATCGTGGAATTTCTTCGTCAGCGGGGCGGGAATGGACCTGTCGCAGCCGATCTGGATTCCGAACGGC
>JBQCCH010000402.1:0-10144 GCA_051962375.1 Tepidisphaeraceae bacterium | reverse complement strand
CGCCGGCTCGGCGCCCCGACAGCGGTTTGATCGATTCTTGACGCAACGCAAACACAAATTTCGTCAAGGGTTAGCACGTGCGCTCTACATTTCTCCGCGTCCTAAGTCCGGGTGCCGGGGTTTGTCGGGGCTCGGACGCGGGGCATCGCGAGCGATAGTCGCCTGATAAGCGTGCATGCAGATGGGCTGATGCATTCTTTTATGACAGGATCAGGGAAAATCGGGGGCGTTGCGCGTGAAAATGAGTCTGGCACGTTGATTGCTGGGATCTTGCTGCTGTATCGGGCCGGTCCTCTCGTGCTGAGCCCTTGGTTGGGAAGCCAAACCTTTATCGATCCCGTGCTGCCGGGTTCTTCGGATGTTCTTCATCCGGCAGCGTTGCGGGCCATGGCCGGGCACGGACGCCTGACACAATGCCATGCGTTGCGGCCGCCTCAGTGGGGCGGTTCGGCAAGTCAAACCGGTTCGCGGGTCGTCGCCCTTTTCGGGCGGTCTTCGGCCTGACGAGCCTTCTCCAAACATCCACAGCGGGGGCTGTGTGGGCACGCCAGTTCGCGGGCCCTGAATCATCACCGCCGGCCCACGCGCCGGCACGGTCATCGGCCCCATTCCGGGGCGGGAGAAGCAGAAAATGAAGTTCGCTCTGATTGCCACCTTAGGCGTCGCTGCATTCGCCAGCGCATCGCAAGCCGCCGTCCTTGTTTCGGCAGATTTTAATGCCCCCACGTACACTGATGGGGCGCTCAGCACCGGCGCTGACACGACCACCCCCGGCCAAGACGGCTGGATTACGAGCAGCGCGGGCGGGACCAACAACATCCTGGTCCAGAACACCGCGACCGATGGATTCGTCACGATGACGACCTCGGGCCAGGATGTCCGCAAGATCGCAGACAATAATCAAGCGATCAACAGCGGCAGCGCTTACCTGTCGGCCCAATTCAGCCTGTCGGCCGCCAAGACCAGCGGCGACTACTTCATCCACATCGGCGATGGCTCGGTCAGCAACTTTTACGCCCGCATCTATGCAAAATCTTCCGGCGCGGGCTATGTCATGGCGATGACCACCGGTTCGGGCACGACCGGTCTGACCTACGGGACGACCGTCCTGGATTTCAACACGACGTACACGCTGCTGGCCCGTTATGACTTTGTGAGCGGCGCGACCAACGACACCGGCGCCCTGTTCATCAACCCGACCACGTCCGATGGCAGCGGCGATACCGCCTACGCAACGGCGCTGACGACGGGCGCGGACGCTTCCTACATTTCGTCAATCAACCTGCGGCAAGGCAACGCGAACAACGCACCCACCGTCAGCTTCATTGACAACATCAGCCTCAGCGGCAATGTCGTGACATTGCCCGAGCCGGCTTCGCTCGGCATGCTGGGTCTGGGGTCGCTCGTCGCACTGCGTCGCCGCCGATAACCCATTGCTCGGCCTTTAACGCACCGCCGATCGGCCCTGAAGCCGATCGGCGGTGGCGTTTTCGGTTGTATTTAATTGGTTGAATTGATTGCCACTTCTTGCATGCCCCCGGCCGCGCCCATAGACTCGCGACCTCGTCCGCGGACGGCTGCTCTCTCGGCGGCGGCGGGCGGGTATTTATGGGTGAACTGTTGCACGTCCCCGCTGGACCACTAATCCCTCTTCTCGCACAGGCCGACGCCGCGCCGCTTGACGCCGCGCGCACCCTCGCCGCCACGCCGATGGCGCCGGCGGTGATTCTGGGCCTGTGTGTCTTCGCCGGGCTCGCAACGTGGCTGATGCTCCCGTCGCGCCGCGAAATCGCCATCAGCCGAATCGCCGGCGTCATCCTGCTGGCCGCCGGCGTGGTGCTGGCGGCGCTGTTGATCCACTGGACCGAGCCGCTGGGCGGCATGAGCCTGTATTTCTGGATCTTTTCCGCCGTCGCATTGATCGCCTCGGTCCGAGTCGTCACGCACACCAAGCCGGTGTATTCGGCCCTTTACTTCGTGCTGACTGTGTTCGCCACCGGCGGGCTGTTTGTATTGTTGTGGGCTGAATTCATCGCCGCGGCCCTGGTGCTGATCTACGCCGGCGCCATCCTGATCACTTACGTCTTCGTCATCATGCTTGCCAGCGAGGCCAGTGCGTCGGCGGATCAGAGCGATGCGCGCATCGGCGACGTCGACGGCGTCAGCCGCGAGCCATTCCTCGCCGCCGCCGTCGGTTTTGCGATCATGGGCCTGCTGCTGTTCGTGATCTTCGACAAAAGCCAGGCGCTGGATCATCGTGACCTGAGCCGATCCGTCGCTTCTACCGATGCGGCCGCGGTCGCGCAGGTGATGCCCGAACCTTCGCTGGGGCTGTCGCTGGGCTCGTCGCAGGCCCTGGGTCAGGAACTGCTCGAGAACCAGGCGATCAACGTTCAACTCGCGGCCGTCATCCTGACGATCGCCATGGTGGGCGCGATCACCCTCGCCCGCCGCCGGATCATCGCCCCGGCATCGGCGCACCCGGCCGACACCGTCGTCAGCCCGGGCACGCCCGTCGACGACAATCCGCATTCGATCGCCGTGTACGGAACCGACAACCCCCGGCACAAGGCGTACCCGGAGAACTAGGAGAAGCGATGGAAGGATGAACCAGGGGCAATGTCAGCGGGCGTTCGGCCCGGTCATTCCCTGTTCCTCGTTCCACGTAAAAGGCCATGCCTGACGTATTCACCAAAATCGCCCTGCAGCACTACCTGGTCGTCGGCGCGATCATGTTTTCGATCGGCATGATCGGCTTCATCTGCCGGCGAAACCTCATCATCATGTTTTTGTGCTCCGAACTGATGTTCCAAGGGGCGGCGATTCACTTCGTCGCCTTCGGAGTGTACTGGCACAAGCTCAGCGGCCAGGCATTCGTGATTTTCATCCTGGCGCTGGCGGCGGCGGAAGCGGCTTTGGCGCTGGCGATCATCGTGCTCCTGTTCCGCCAGAAGTCGACCGTCGACAGCCAGGCGTTCCGAGAGTTGCGTGGGTAAAAAGAAAACAGCCGTCGGTGACCTGAATTATCCTGGATAAGGGTCGATTGGTCGTCGCCGGCAAAACGTGTTGAGTGGACTGCATGGCCTTCGTCATCGAACACAGTTACCTGATCCCCCTCCTGCCGCTTCTGGGAGCGATCGTCGCCGGCCTGTTCGGCGCGAAAATCCTGAAGCAGCAATCGCACTGGCCGATCTGGCTGGGCGTGGGCGCGTCGGCGGTCATGGCGTTGGTGCTGCTGGCCGGCATGCTCTCCCACCAGCATCCCGCCGCCGAAACCCATGAGCAGGCGGCCCTGTTCTCGTTCACCAGCCACTGGTTCGACTGGATCGTCGCCGGCGACAGCAACGGCGCCACCTTCAACGCCTCCGCCGGGGCTTTCATTGATCCGCTCACCAGCGTGATGCTCGCCGTGGTCTGCGGCATCGGTTTCCTGATTACCGTGTTCGCCGCCGGCTACATGAAGGGCGAAGCCGGCTACTTCCGCTTCTTTGCCTACCTGGGCCTGTTCATCTTTTCGATGACCTGCCTGGTCATGGGCGACAACCTGGCGATGCTCTACCTGGGCTGGGAGGGCGTCGGCGTCTGCTCCTACCTGCTGGTCGGCTACTACTACGAAAAACCGGCGGCCCGCGAGGCGGCGAAAAAGGCGTTCATCGTCAACCGCATCGGCGATTTCGGATTCGCCCTGGGTATCTTCCTGGTGTTCTACGCGTTCGGCACCATCAGCTACTTCGGCCACGGCGCCGGCAGCGGCTCGGGCTTCGTTGAAATGGCCCTGAACCCCGCTCAATACATCCCGGCCGATCGGCTGTGGGTGCTGAAGTGGATTCCCTTTTGCCTGATGCTGGGCGCGTTCGGCAAATCGGCGCAATTCCCGCTGTACGTCTGGCTCCCCGACGCCATGGAAGGCCCCACCCCCGTGTCGGCCCTCATTCACGCCGCCACCATGGTGACGGCCGGCGTCTACATGATCGCCCGGCTCAGCACGCTGTTCATCCCCAGCCATGCCGCCATGGTTACCATCGCGGTCATCGGCTCCTTCACCGCGCTGTTCGCCGGCTCGATCGCCCTGAAACAGAACGACCTCACGAAGGTCTTTGCCTACTCCACGGTCAGCCAACTCGGCTACATGTTCGTGGGCGTGGCCGTGCTGTCGCCGGTGGCGGCGGTGTTCCACCTGGTGACCCATGCGTTCTTCAAGGCGTTGCTGTTCCTCAGCAGCTGCGTCGTGATGCACGCAACCGGCGGCGAGCTGGACCTGCGGAAGATGTCGGGCCTGAAAAAGGTGCTCCCCAAAACCAACGTGATTATGCTGATCGGCTGCCTGGCGCTGGCCGGCTTCCCGCTCCTGGCGGGTTTCTGGTCCAAAGACGAAATCGTCTCCGCCGCCCAGGGTAAGAACGGCATCCTGTGGGCGGTGCTGCTGCTGACGTCGCTCTTGACGGCCTACTACACGTTCCGGCTCTATTTCCGCGTCTTCCAGGGCCCGCTGCACATGCCCGCGCCGGATGAAGGCCACCACGACGCCGAGCACGACGCATCGGCCGCTCATTCGCACGAGCACAACCATGAGCCGTTCCTGATGATCGCCCCCCTGGCGATCCTGGCGCTCGGCGCCTTGTTCGCCGGGGTGATCAATCTGCCTTTCGGCGCCGGCGTGTCGGCTCATTCGCTGGGGCACTTCCTCAGCCAGAGCCCCTCGTTCGCGTACGGCTACCAGGCGGCCACGCACACCTATGCGGTCGCCGATGTCGATGCCGCCGGGTTCGGCCAAGTGTCCGAAGAAGCGATCAGCGTGCTGCCGCTGGTCATCGGCGGGGCGGTTGCCTTGCTGGGGATCGCCATCGCGTACGCCTTGCACCTGCAAAACCGCGCCAAGGGTGACGAACTGGCCCAAACCCTGGCGCCGATCGGCCACGCGATGGAACGGAAGTATTGGGTCGACGAACTGTTCCAGGGCGTGATCGTCGAGCCGCTACGGTGGTTCGGCCGCGCCTTCTGGCTCGTGGATCGATTCATCGTCGATGGCCTTGTCTATGTCGTCAGCGGCATCCCGCAACTCGGCGGGGCCATCCTGAAAAACGGCACGCAACGCGGCTATCTCCAAGGCTACGCCCTGAGCATGTTGCTCGGACTGGCTGTGATTCTGTTGTGGATGTTTGCGTAGGAAAGTTGAGAGTTGATAGTCGAGAGTGGATAGTTGAAGAGACTTCAGCCGCCATTCTTAACTCTCCACTCTCCACTATGAACTATCAACTATGGCACCGACTGCTCTATTCCTCCTCGTCCTCTTCCCCTTTGTCGGGGCGATCTTCGCGTCGCTGATGAAAGCGCCGCAGGTCGCGCGGGTCTGGGCGATGCTGGTCGCGTTCTGCACGTTCGTGCTGGCGCTGCTGACCATGATCGGCACAAGCTCCGGCCCCGTCACCTGGGGGTATGAACCGACGAACGCTTTGGCCATCTCCGACATCGGCTTCGCGGCGCGACTGATGTGCGACGGCATCAGCGGCTGGCTTCTCCTGGTCACCACGGGCCTGTTCCCGCTCATTTTCCTGAGCCTGAATTCGCAACTGAATGAAGAACGCGGCGCCCGCGGCTACTACGCGTGGATGCTCGTCCTGCTCGGGTCGCTGGTCGGTGTCTTCGTCGCCGGCGACGCGCTGCTGTTTTACTTCTTCTTCGAACTCACGCTCGTGCCCAGCCTGCTGTTGATCGCCCTCTGGGGCGGTCCCGATCGCCGCGCGGCAGCGGGCAAGTTTTTCATCTACACCTTCGCCGGCTCCATCTTCACGCTGATTGCCCTGATCTTCCTCGGCTCCAAGGCGGGCACCTTCGAGATCGGCGCGATGACCGCAGCCGCACAGAATGTCGCCCTAGTCTCCACCACCGCCCGCTTCTGGATCGGCCTGGCGCTGCTGGTCGGGTTCCTGGTCAAAACCCCGGTGTTCCCCCTGCATACCTGGCAACCGGTGACGTATTCGGAATCGCCGAATGCCGTCACCGTCGTACTGGCGGCGATCATGAGCAAGCTCGGCACGTACGGCCTGCTGCGACTGACCCTGCCGATGGGGTTTGTCGGCGCCGTCACCGGTGGGGCGGCCAATTCCAACAGCATCCTGCACTGGGTCATCGCCCTGGCGGTCATCAGCATCGTCTACGGCGGATTAATCGCCTGGGTGCAAAAAGACATGTCGCGGCTGATGGCCTACTCGTCCCTCTCGCACCTGGGCCTCTGCGTGCTGGCGATCTTCGGCTTCTCGACCCTCAGCCTGCAGGGCGCGGTCGCCTACATGCTCGCCCACACGCTTTCCACGGCCGCCCTGTTCCTGATCATCGGCATGATCGCCGTCCGCACCGGCACACGCGACATGACGCAGGTCTCGGGCCTCTTCAAGTCGATGCCCGTCCTCAGCACGCTGCTCGTGCTCTTCACCATGGCAAGCATCGGCCTGCCGATCACCAGCGGCTTCGTCGGCGAATTCCTGTCGCTCCAGGGCGTCATGAACGGCATGGGCCTGGCGGTCACGGCGCTGGCGGCGATCGGCGTCATCCTGGGCGCGATCTACATGCTCAACATGGTCGCCAAGATCGGCTTCGGCCCGCTGCGTGCTCCGGAAGGGGCCGCCCTCACCGACGCCTCCCTGCGCGATTTGACGGTCCTGCTGCCCATCGCGGCCGCCGTCCTGGCGCTCGGCATTCTGCCGACGCCCGTGCTCGATTCGTTTAAGGGCGACGTCGCCGCCATCAATACCGTCGCTCCCGCCACGGCCAGCGCCCCCAAGCTTGTCGTCGGCCGCGTTGCCCTGGGAACTCTGGAAAAGTAAGCATGGATCTGCTCTCACATATCCTCCCCGAATTTGTCCTCGCGGTCGCAGCGGCATTGCTGTTCGTCCTGGGTGCGTCCAAGACCGTCGCCTCGCGAAAGCTCGTCCCCTGGATCGCACTGCTGGCGATGATCGTGGCCTGTGCGATCGCGATCTTCTCCAAGCCGGCCGGCATCACGCTGGACGCCACGCATTCGGTTTCGTATGACGCCCTGGCCGTCTACGTGAAGTCCATTGCCACGGCCGTGGGGCTGCTGTTCGTGCTGATGGCCTGGCCGACCTCGCCGGCGGGGGACGGCAATCGCTCGATCAGCTTCAGCACCGAAACCGGCGAATATTTCGCGCTGCTGCTCCTGGCGACGGCCGGCATCTGTGTGGCCAGCTCCGCCAGCTCCCTCCCGACCCTTTTTCTCGGCTTCGAACTCGCCAGCATCCCGACCTACATCATGGTCACCATGTCGCGGCCGCAGGAGGTCGCCCAGGAAGCGGGCATCAAATATTTCTTCCTCGGTGCTGCGTCGTCGGCCGTGCTCCTGCTGGGGATGGCTTACCTGTTCGGCTCCACCGGCGAAATGCAGTTTGACCGCATCCTTGCCGTGCTCGCCCCGCAGGTGTCGGCCGGGCATGTGCCGGTGCTGGTGACGCTCGCCCTGGTGCTGATGGTGGTCGGCCTGTCGTTCAAGCTCGCCGCCTTCCCGCTCCATTTTTACGCCGGCGATGTCTACCAGGGCGCCGCCACGCCGGTCACCGCCGCGATCTCGTTCATCCCGAAGCTGACGGCCATCGTCGCCATCATCAAGGTGCTCGATGTCTCGGGCGGCGGTTCCTGGTCCTTCGATCCGAAATTCCTCCGACTCCTCTGGATCATCGCCGTCCTCACCATGACGGTCGGCAATCTGCTGGCCTTGTGGCAAACCAATGTCAAACGCGTGCTGGCCTACAGTTCGGTGGCCCACAGCGGCTATCTCCTGGTCGGCATCGCGTGCTTGGCGTCGGCGAGTCAGGCGATCGGTCGGCAGCAAGCGCTGGCGTCGGTCCTGTTTTACATCGCGGCCTATGGGATCATGAACGCGGCCGCTTTCGGCGTGCTGATGCTCCTGCCTTCCCGCACGCCCGCACCCGCGACCACCGCCGAAACCTATGGCGATCTTGCCGGCGCGGGGCGGAACTACCCGCTGCTGGGCCTTGCGATGACGATCGGCTGCCTGAGCCTCATCGGTATCCCGACGACCGTCGGCTTCTTCGGCAAGTTCTACCTGCTCCGCCCGGCCATGCAGAGCGGCGACTCGGCCCTGATCTGGCTCGCGGCCCTGACCATGATCAATGCCGCCATCTCCACCGGCTATTACCTGAAAATCGTCGCAGCCATGTGGTTGAAGCCGGAAACCGACACCTACGAAGCCGTCGCCGAATCCAGCTTCCCCGTGCAAGCGGCCGTTCTGCTTTCGACCGTCGCGACCCTCGCCCTGGGCATCGTGCTGCCGCTGACCAGCACGCTGTTCGCCCAAAGCGCCACCGCGTCGGCCAGCCTGCTCGGGCACTGACCGCGGGGCTTTTCCATCCGATCCTGAATCGCGGGCGTCTTCGCCCGCGATTTTTTTTGTCTCCGAATCGCTCGCCGCCACGTCCGAAAATGTTGGCGCGCGATTCGTTCGGTTCATTACTCAATACTTCAACTGTTCCTAACGCAACCTTTATGTCCGCCGGGACAATGGCGGCCTCAACGGGCCCGGTTCGGGGCCCGACGGGTTGACAGGGGGTTGGCATCATTCGAGGTGGGCGCCGCCCGCCCGTGAACCGTTTAGGAAACGAAGGGAAGGTTATGATCAAGGGTAAGGTAGTTGCTTCTGCACTGATTGGCATGATCTCGGCAGGTTCGGCGTTTGCTCAGGACGCGACCTCCACCGCCGACCTCAAGGCGCAGATCGACGCGCTGCAAAAGAAGGTCAATCAGATCGAAGCCCGCGAGGCCTCCATGCCTCAGCAGCAGCAGACCATCAGCCAGGTCCAGGCCGACGCCGCCAACCAGGGCAGCCTGCAGATGGTCGCCGGCTGGGATGGCAAATCGTTCATGATCGGCTCGAAGGACGGCAAATTCACCCTCAGCCCCACCTTCCAGTTCCAGTTCCGCAATTCCACCAACTACCGCAGCGACCAGAAGGCCGGCGGCGGCGACGACCTGCAGAACGGGTTCGAACTTCGCCGCATGAAGTTCGGCATCCAGGGCAACGTCTTCAGCAAGGACCTCAGCTACAAATTCCTCTGGGCCACCAACCGCAACGGCGGCCAACTGACGCTCGAAGAAGGCTGGGCCCGCTATAAGTTCGCCGACCAGTTCTACGCCCGCGTCGGCCAGTTCAAAGACCCGCTCGCCCGCGAGTCGATGATGTCCTCCGTCTCGCTGCTCTCGGCCGAACGCAGCTACCAGACCGATATTTTCTACGGCGGCGACAACTTCGTCCAAGGCGCCGCGCTCGGCTGGGATGACGGCGGCCCGCTCAAGGCTGAAGTCGCCTTCACCGATGGCGCCAATTCCTACAACAACAACTTCCAGGATCCGCCCCTCCCCGCGGGCAGCACCGCCAGCGTCGATGCCAACTTCGGCGTCGCGGGCCGCGTCGATTACCTCGTCTTCGGCGACCCCAAAGCCCTCAATAATTTCAGCGGCGAAGGCGTGAAGGAAGACACCCTCGGCATCGGCGGCGGCGTCGACTACACGCAGGGCGAACGCACCGGCGCCAGCACGCTCTCCACCGTCCGCTACACCGCCGACGCCCTCTGGAAGCTCAGCAGCGGCTGGGCCTTCTTCGGCGCTCTCAACGGCCAATACGTCGATGTCGCCAGCGGGGGCAACTCCACCAACATCGGCGGCCTCGGCCAGGTCGCTTACGCCGTCAATGAAAACGTCGAAGTCTTCGGCCGCTACGGCTATGTCAACTTCGATTCCGTCCCCGGCGGCGCCAGCAGCGACATCCACGAACTCACCGCCGGCGTGAACTACTACTTCTTCCCGAAGTTCGCCAACAACTGCAAGTTCACGCTCGATTGCACGTACCTCCCGAACGGCGCTCCGTTTGCCGACAGCGGCGCCGATATCCTCGCCAGCAACAACGACCCGGTCGTCGTGCGGGCCCAGTTCCAACTGGCCCTGTAAGACACCGGTCACCGGCTTCTTCTGTCGCAACGGACCGGGCGCGCAAGCGTCCGGTCCGCTCTTTTTTCCCCCGATAAACCCCGCCGCCCGATCGGCCAAACCCACCAAAATCCCCCCGCGGCCGGTACTGCCCATTTGGTTTGATTGTTTATCCCCTTTTTCGTCG
>JBQCCH010000401.1:0-3167 GCA_051962375.1 Tepidisphaeraceae bacterium | reverse complement strand
AAAGCCGGATAAGCCATTCCAGCAATGTCCCGGCCGACGTAAAACGACAGTACCGCGAAAGACAGCACGAACGAGAACTGCACATGCGGCGACGAGCGGTAGCTGGGGTCTTCAGGTGGCATAACGCAAAACCGTTCAGTGGCCGGGCTCGGCCGGTAAACACAAACTGCCTGCATGTCCTGAACGACCCCGCCGTCGGTGGCGGGTCCACTGCAGCGGGTGGTTAGGCGGCAATCGAGCGGGCCTACCAGTTAAACCATACCACGAAGCGGATGTGCGACGCTACGAACCGCTGCTCAAGCTGACGCACAAGATCGAACACCAAAGACCAGTCGCTGTCTTCCAGATCATCCGACGACAACTGCACGGTCTTCAACTCAGCCCAACTTGCATAAGTATAGCCGCCGATTTCACCCGTCCCATGCCCTGCTTCGAACGGTTTATTCCATTCAAGATCACGGCGAAGGGCTGCAGAAGGATTGTCCGGCACGCCACGACCAGCTGCGAACGCTTCGACCGACTTGCCGCCGGACACACACTGCTTGGAGAGGTTAAACAGCCGTTCCGAGACGGAATCCGCCACGTCGATCAGGGTGCCTAAATCGACAACGCCGAACCAGGCATGCGCGTCAGTGAGATCAGCGGCCTTGGCGACTTCGATCCAGCCTTGAATCAAGAAGGGCATCGTCAGCCGCCTAACGCAAAACCGTTCAGTGGCCGGAGCCGGCCGGTAAACACAAACTGCCTGCATGGTCCGAGCGATCCCGCGCCGGCGCCGATCCACTGCGGCGGGTGGTTATCTCACCGGCCCGCTGCCCAAAACCGTAGCAAACTCAAGTTGCTCCGATTGCCATGAGTTTACTCGGCCATATGCCTCTTCCAATAGCGAAGGCAGGTTGCTTAGAAACGCTTCAATCGGCTGCTGGTTAATCAGCAGCTCTTGCTTCCAATATCGAGCACCGGGCCGATCTTCGGAGGCACATAACCACAGTTTAAAGGTTAGCGCCTTGTCGTCCTCGAGAAAAAGGTGGACCAGCCGGCGAATATCTTTTCCCCATGTCAGCAACCGCCCGGGCCAGAGCTTCACATTAGACGACAGATGCAAATGATGCTTCTCGGCAATGGTGCGGAAGATTTCATCCGTCTGGAGCAATGGTGCTTCCATCCGTTTCCATTCCGCTTCGGGACCGTGAAAGCCGTTGGCCATAAAGTATGCAAGATAACGCAGAACCGCTCAGAGGTCAGGGCCGGCCGGAAGACACAACTGGCCGCATGGCCGAAGCGAACCCGACGCCGGGGCCGGTCCACTGCAGTGGTTGGTTATCCGTGCCCGTGGTCAGCTTACCAGTTCCATGCTTCTCGCGATCACGCTGGCCTCGTCAAGCTCAGAACGCATGTCCGCGAAACTGTCCGCCGCACACTGAAATAACGCAAGGACCAAACGGTCGTTCTTGTACCGGTACCAATACTGCCGAAAATGCTTTGCGTTGTGAATGACAGAAAAACCAAACACCGCGTCATTCTGCGGAACGCGTTCTGAATACGTGGACTGTGACCCCGGCTCTACCATGAATTGCTGCATGACTGCTTGGCAACAATCGTGACCGGCCTTTGGAGGAGCGTCGTTCGCGTATGCAAGCGTGATTTGCAAGCTGCCCCGGAGCGTGGCTCCGCCCAAAATCATGTTATTGAAGGCGTAGAACTTCCATGTTGATGGCGCTCGCAGGTGAAGGTCTCCAAGTTGAACGTCGTGAAGGATCATAGGCACGGCTAACGGATCAGCATTGAACGGCCGACCGGGCGCTCGACCGTCTTTGGATTAACAGGGACCTCTCCGCCCGGCCGGTCCGTTCAAGTGCGTGGTTATTCGGCAGGCCCGACGGCCGGGGCGTCCACAACGAGTGTGCGGTCGTAATGGTGGAGCAAGAAATAGTCGACCCACCCGTGCTCGCCTTCGCACGTGACGATGCACGACGATCGCGCGACACTTCCGACCTCCGGCGAATCAAACACGATCTGCACCTGGGACATTGCATCGATTGGCGACGCAGCCTTGAACATGAAGTTCTCGTAGCGCCCCTCTTCTTCCCCGACGTCGGTCTCCGCATCGGGAAGCCCAACGCGCAACGCCTCACGGACGCGCGACTCATCCCGCACGACCCGGTCGGGCTGAAATTGGACACAGACGCTTCGCACGTCGAGTTGCTCCTGCCGAATAACGCAACGCCGTTCAATGGCCGGGCCGGCGAAAGCGAGCCTCTGGCCTGTAACACATAAGACCGCCCGGGCCGGTCCACTGCAGCGGGTGGTTATCCGGCATGCCGGGTCAGCCAACCGGGTTCAGGGGCGTCACCGGACCAACCCCAGTCTTGCAGCATTTCTACAAATCCGACATCGTCGGTCTGACTCGTCGACCCAGGCTCGCTCAAGCACGAGTAGCCGTAGCCCATTGTAACCAGTCGGTCGGCGTAGTCGCGGATCAGACCGTACCGCGTCACAAGCAACATGCCACGTCGACCACCGAACTGTTTGAGCAGCACTGGAATTTCGATCTCGTGCCTATCAACCACGACGCGAAACGGAATCGTGACGTCGAGGCTGAACCGAGATGCGTGATCGGCCCATTGCTGCTGGAACGGTGTGGTGGCCGAGTTGCTCATGCCGGATATTGTATCAACGTTCAATGGCCGGCACCGCGCCGACCGACTCAAATTGTGCCAGAACGCTCAACGCGGGGCCGGTCCATTGCAGCGTTTGGTTATGCCGTAGGTTATCGCTGGAGCCGGATCAATCGGCGCAATCCCGCTGCTTCGGCTAACTGCGCGTATCCTTGGATCACGATCATCTCCTATGCGTTCTCTCGCCAGTTGGGATTGAGCCACTTCACCGAAGTCTCACACTCTTTGTAGAGCATCGAGTGGGTGTACCAATCCCCGTCAAACATCTTGTTCTCATAAGCCTCCAGCGGCCGCGCGAAGCGAAGACACTCACCCCAATACCGGGCCCACTCTGGAGCATTGTCGTAATGGATCGTGCCAGCCTCGGTCGGCGTTTCGCCCGGGCCCGATACCTCACCGCAAAGGCGCTCGGCGAACTTCAACGTCACGATTCGCTGTGGCTCCAAGCGTGAACCGACTTGCAGGCGCGACAAGCCGGAGAGGCCGCCG
>JBQCCH010000400.1:0-7277 GCA_051962375.1 Tepidisphaeraceae bacterium | reverse complement strand
CGGGGTGCTCGCCTACCAACGGTATCGCCAGTGGCACTTGTCGATGCTGCGGACCTGGATTTTCCAGCCGACCGCGTTCCTTGAAAATTGGAAAGGGGACGGCCTGATCGCCATGATTCCCGACGCCGAGACGGCCCGGAGCCTGTATCGCCTCGGCAAGCCGGTGGTCGCGGTGTCGTCGCTATTGCCTGAATTGCACCAGGTTTGGGTCACGCCCAACGACTATGAAGTCGGCCGCATGGCCGCCCGGCATTTTCTGGACCGTGGGTTTGCGAATTTCATCTATTCCGGGCACAGCAGCACGCAGTCGCTGCTGACGTTCAACGCCCGACGGCAGGCTGGGTTCAATGACGAAGTTCGGGCCGCCGGATTTCAGGTGGATGTCATGCCCGAGCAGGACGCGCATGCGCTGGCCTTCCTGAAGGCGGCGGTCCTGCCGGTCGCGATTTTTACGGCCAATGATGAGTTCGCCGTCCGCGCGATCCGCCTCGCCGAGCGCGTGGGCCTGCGTGTGCCGGAGCAGGTTGCCGTCCTGGGCGTCGACAATGACGAGCTGCTGGTCGAGCTCGGCGATGTGCCGCTCTCAAGCATTGAATTGCCAACGTTTAAGATCGGTTTCGAAGCGGCCAGCCTCCTTGACCGGCTGATGTCGGGGGAAACGCCCGAGCACCTGGTCATCGAGATCGCGCCGGTGGAAGTCGTCACCCGCAAAAGCACGAACATCACGGCCCTGAGCGACCCGGATCTGATCGCCGCCCTGGCGTTCATTCGGCAGCATGCGGCCGATCCGATCGGCGTGAATGATGTCGTCGCGGCGGTGCCGGTCTCCCGGCGGGTGCTCGAGCGTCGATTCAAAACCTCCTTGCAGCGAACCCTTTACGACGAAATCCAGCGCGTGCACATCGAGCGTGCGTGCCGGCTGCTAATTTCGACGGAGTTGTCGATCGCGAAGGTTGCCCGGGCGTGCGGGTATGTGTCGCGCTCGCGATTCCACGCGACCTTCGCCAGCATCATGGGGCACACGCCGAAGGATCACCGCCAGATGTACAACGAAAGCCGCCGCGCTTTCGAAAAGATCGGCCGCTAGCGCTCGCCCGGCCGCCGGGAAACCGGCCCGCCCGCAAATTCTCAAAAGTTTGTTTCACAAATCGAATCGGCTGGTATACTGAAAAACAAAGAAAACGTTTACCACGTTCGAGTGAGGGTTTCCGTGCGCTGCGATATCTGCCCTCTGTGAGGGCAGGAAACCCAAAAGCGCAAGGCGAAAGAAAACGGTTGCGTTTCGGCGGGGCACAGCGGCATCTGCGCGGTCGTTGGGGCGGTTGCGACGGCACGGTGACGCCCCAGCAGCGGTTGGCGGGCGGGCAGGAGGAACGGCGGCATGGGACAGCGTTCAGTTGCAAACTCGGAGCAGGTAACCGTTGGCGCACGGCTTGGCGTCGGCGAGAAGATTGGCTACAGCCTTGGGGATGCGGCTGCGAACTTCGTCTTTCAGTCGCTGATCGTTTTTCAACTCAGTTTTTACACCGACACCTTCGGCCTCACCGCCGCCGCCGCCGGGACGCTTTTGCTCGTCGCGCGGTGCGCGGATGCGTTTTTCGATCCGTTGGTCGGCATCCTGGCGGATCGAACATCGTCGCGCTGGGGCAAATTCCGGCCGTGGATCCTCGCAACCGCCATCCCGTACGGGATCATGGCCGTCGTCGCGTTTTCCACGCCCGACTTCAGCTACCACGGCAAACTCATTTATGCCTACGTCACCTACCTGCTGCTCATGCTGGTCTACTCGGCCAACAACCTGCCGTATTCGGCGTTGAGCGGCGTCATGACCGGCGACCTGCACGAGCGCACCAGCTTGTCATCGTATCGCTTCTTCCTGGCCATCTCCGCGTCGTTCGTCATCCAGGCGATCGCCCCCAAATTGCTCGAGCACTTCAGCCACGGCGCGGCCGGCCATTATGACGCGCACGCGTACCAGGTGGTGATGGGCATTTTTGGCGTCCTGAGCATCTTGTTCTTTGCCATCACGTTTTTCACCACCAAAGAGCGCATCGGCGCACCGGCCGAGCAGACGCCGGGGTCGATCCTCACCGATCTGACCGGCCTGTTGAAAAATCGGCCGTGGGTGGCGCTGTTCTCGCTGACGCTGCTGGTCTTCATCACGCTCAGCATGCGCGGCGGCACGATGCTCTTTTACTTTCGCGATTTCGCGCGGCGCCCGGATTTGTTCGCGTGGTTCAACGGCGTGAGTCAGGCGATGTGCCTGGTGGGCATCCTCTTTTCCAAGCCGCTGGCGATGCGGTTCGGCAAGCGCGATGTCTTCATCGTCGGGCTTGGCATCACCGCGGTGTTGACGATTGGGTTCATGGCGTTTTCCGCGGAGCAAACGACGGCGATGTTCATTGCCGAAGGCATCCGCAGCCTGGCGTACGGGGCGACCATCCCGCTGCTGTGGGCGATGATGGCGGATGTCGCCGACTATGCCGAGTGGACCACCGGCCGCCGTGCCACGGGCGCGGTGTTTTCGGCCGTCGTGTTCGGATTGAAGGGGGGGCTCGGATTCGGCGGCGCGATCGCCGGCTGGTTGCTGGCGGGCTATGGGTATGACGAAAAAGCGCTCACCCAATCCGCCGCCGCGTTGGATGGCATTCGGTTGACCAGCAGCCTGTATGCCTCCATCCCATTCTTTCTCGGCGTTGCCTGCCTGTTTTTCTATCCCATCAATAAAGACGAGGAAATTCGAATTACTTCCGAACTGACGCAGCGGCGGGAGAAGCGTCAGCCCACTTCGGTGGCGGAGGCGGCCTACCCGGCGATTCCCGCTGCGGAACCGGCAGGCGTTGGCTTGGCCGAAGCCCCGTGAGGTCGACGGGCTGTTTGAGTCTTTGGACAAAGGATCGATTGTGCAACACACCGCGAACAAAAAATCGATGGCGATCAACTTCAATGCTCAGCACTCGCCGATGGGCGCGTTCATGAGCTTCACCTGCGGCAACTTCGGAACGGGCGGGGGCATCGGTCTGGAAATCGGCAAACCCGCGGACCAGAACCTGTTCATCGGCGTGAAGCACGGCAGTCGACGCGAGGAAGTCACGCTGCATTGCCTGCCGTTCCTGAAGACCACCGCGTCGACCGGCGGGGCGGTGAATTACGACGTCGAGCGGGCAGCCCAGCAGGCGGCGGCCAATCGGGCGTATGCCACTTACGCGCCGGAGGACATCGAGCGGGAATATCGTTGGGGCACCGACCGCTGGGTCACGCCGGATTTTGAATTCTCGATCCACACGCCATTCGGCCCCATCCCCGCGCCGGGCAGCGAGGGCAACGCCCTGCGCGACGCGCTGCTGCCGGCCGTCATCGCTCGGCTGCAGGTGGATAATCGCAAGGGAACGCGCCCCAAGACGGCGGTCTTCGCGATCGACTTCAATGAGCCGGGCACGCGCCTGTTGAACCACGATTCGCTTCAACCAGCCAACGGCCGCGTCGGATTCGCCTGGCGCCGACAAATGGGCGTGATGGCTCAAATCGAAGGCGGACCTTCGGGCCTGGAACTGCTGCAACGGTGGTCGGTCGCTGAAGGACTCACCGACAAAAATCCGATCCACATGCTCGGCAACACCGCCGGCGTGGTGATGGAAGTGCCGGCGGGACAAACGCGAACGATGGTCCTGGCGATCGGCGTCTATCGCGACGGCATCGTCACCACCGGCCTGGAAACGCGCTACAGCTACACCCGGCATTATGCGGGGCTGGAAGATGTGCTGAACAGCGCGCTCGATCGAGCGGATGACCTGATCGCTGAAAGCGCACGCCTGGATGAATCGCTCGAACGACGTCCGCTCACGGACGACCAGCGCTTCATGATCGCCCATGCGACCCGCAGCTACTACGGCAGCACCCAATTGCTCGATATCGGCAGTGAACCCTTCTGGGTCGTCAATGAGGGCGAATACTGCATGATGAACACGCTGGATCTGACTGTCGATCAGGTGTTCTGGGAGCTGCAACAAAACCCGTGGGTTGTTAAAAACGAGCTCGACATGTTTACCCGGCACTACACGTACCATGACCAGGTGCGCGCGCCGGGCGGACGCTTGCGGCCAGGCGGGATCAGCTTCTCGCATGACATGGGCGTGAACAACAACTTCTCCCCACGCGGCCGAAGCAGCTATGAGCTGCAGCACCTGCACGGGTGCTTCTCCTACATGACGATGGAGGAGCTGGCGAACTGGGTCCTCACCGCCGCGTGCTATGTCGCCAAGACGGGCGATCGCGCCTGGCTGACGGCGAACCGGCCGATCCTGCTCGCCTGTGCCGAAAGTCTGCGATCGCGCTGCAATGCCGATGGGATCATGGCCTACGACTCCTCGTACTGCGCCGGCGGTTCCGAAATCACGACCTACGACTCGCTTGACGAATCGCTCGGACAAGCGCGATCCAACAGCTACATCGCTGTCAAAACCTGGGCCTGTTGGATCGGGTTCCAGCTGCTCAATTCGTTCTTCGAAGATGAGTCCTCCTGCGTGCCCGGCGTCACTGAGCCGGCCGACGCCATCGCATTCACCTTACTGCGAAGCGTAACCGCCGATGGAACAATTCCGGCCGTCCTCGAGATGGACAATCCCGGCTACCAGTCGCGCATCCTGCCGGTGATCGAAGCTTTGGTTTATCCCTGGTACTGGCTGCAAAGCCTGAAAGAGCGAAACGCCGGCTCAGACGCGCAGCTGATGCTGGCGCAAGCCCTAACCTCGCCGCTGGTGGACGCGCTGAAAAAGCACACGCTCGCGCTGCTGCGGAATCCGGATCGGTCCAATCTCTTTGCCGACGGTGGGCTGAAGCTGTCGAGCACCAGCAACAATTCCTGGATGAGTAAGATTCTGCTCTTTCAGTATGTCTGCAGCGCGGTGCTTCGTCTGCCGGAAGACGAACCGGCCATCGCCGAACTGTTCAAGAACGCCGACGCCGCGCACACACGCTGGCAGACCAGCGGCATCAGCGCGTTCTGGGCCTGCTCCGATCAGTTCATCAACGGCGAGGCCAAGGGCAGCCGCTACTACCCCCGCATCGTGACGGCCAGCCTGTTTCTGGCGGGCGTGGGCCAGCGCATCACCGCGCCCGCAGTGGCCGCGGCCCGGTGAGTTGACGGCAAAGCGATCCGACGGACGACAAATGCCCACCGCACTGCTTCGGCAACGCGGTGGGCATTTGATTTGTCGAAGCGGGATTAGTGGTGGGCGGCAATCACCGCATCGAAGGCCGGCTTCGGGCGGTTTTGCGCATCGAACAGCAGCGGCGCCTGACCTTGCCGCCAGCTGCGGCCGTCGTTCAAGCCCCAGATGGTGACCCGGCCGATCACGTCTTTGTGTTTGAGGAAAATCTCAAAGAACTTCGCATACGCGGCGGCCTGCGCCTGCAATTGCTGCGGCGTCGGCGGGGCGAATGGACCGCGCCCGGGTCGGCGCCCGCGCATCGGTCGCGTCGTCGGATTGCCGCCCACCGGCGTCAATTGCCCACCACCCTGGCCGACGATGGTGACATCCAGCTCGCTGATGTTCACCTTCAGCCCTAGTGCTTTGTAGTCTTCGATCGCACGATCGAGTTCGTCGTAGGGGAGATTGTTCAACCCCCAGTGCCCCTGGATGCCGACCGCCGTGATCGGCACTCCGTCACGGAGCAGCCGCTTGAGCAAGAGAAGCGAGCTTTTGTGCTTGTCGCCTTTCTCAATATTGTAATCGTTGTAATACAAATCAGCCGAAGGGTCGGCCTCGTGGGTGAACTTGAATGCGTATTCCAGGTAGTCCGGGCCGATCGCATTCAGCCAGCCGCTGGGGCGGAGATTTTCCGTCGTGCCGCCGGTGTCGTGATCGCTGATCGCTTCGTTGACCACGTCCCAACCCTTGATCTTGCCCTTATATCGGCCGACTTCAGTGAGGATGTGCTGACGCATGCGGGCGATCGCCGTCTCGCGCGTGACCGGTTGCCCGTTTTCGCCCTGGAAGAACCACCGACCCGTTTGCCCATGCCACACCAGGCAGTGGCCGACAAGCTGGATCTTATTTTCCTGGCAGAACGCCACCAGCTTGTCGGCATTGGTCCAGGTCCAGCGATCTTCCGCCGGGTGGACGCTGTCCGGCTTCATGGAATTTTCGGGCGTGATGACATTGAACTGCGACTTGATCAGGGCAATATCATCCGCCGACAGATTCGACTGTGGAACGAAATCGGTCGCCACGCCGATGAGAAAATCGTTCCGATAGGTGGCCGCCAAGGAGGCCGCCGGTCGCGGCGCGGATTTCGCCAGCCCGGGTGCGGCCAGGGTCGTCAGCAACGGCAGCGCGAAGGCCGCCAGATATCGGTGAAATGTTCTCGGTTCCGTCGGCATGTGATGTCCTCGCTGGTCGCGGTCGCTAAGCGTCAGTGCCCCCGTGCTACCAATACCCCGCGGCGCTCGCTCTTGTTGAGCGGATATCAAAAAAGAAATCGTTTACTTTGCTGCTCGCGGCGGGGGGCCGAAATAGCTCCGCTGGGGCGTGCCGATCGTCAATGATTCGAGGACCACGCCCGGGTCGACGCGCCACACATTCACCGTATGCCGGCCCGCGGTGGTAACGTTGGCGACGAAGGTGATCGCTCGGGCGTTGTCCGTCACGGCACGACTCCAATTGGGATCGGCGAACGAAGCGTCCATCTTCGCGTCGAGCACCTGCGGCGGCTGGTCGTCCATGGAAATCGCCAGCCGCAACCCGTGACCCGCTTCAAACGGAAGCGTCGGCCCGATGAGCGCGCGAATGGAAACATCACCCGTCTTTGCGAGATAGACCGAGTATTCCAAGCACGGCGAGTTGGCGGGCGGAACGGAGCTCGCCGCCGTCACTGGGTAGCACGCCATCGCCGCCGAAACGCGTCCGTAATCGGGCACTGCTTCCCAATGCACGCCATTCGCGGCGATTTGTTTGCTGGCGGCATTTGCGGGGATGGTGAACGCCTCCGTCAGGCAGCCGTACGCGCCCTGCGCGGCCGCGGTTGCGTCCGGATCATTCACGACCGGAATCGCGACTTCAAAGGACTGGCCGTTGTCGCCGGCGATAGTGAGCGTTCCTTCGGCAGACCCACGCGGCGCCTTGTCCCAGTCGATGGAAACGTTGACACGTCGGTCGTTCGTGGTATCGCCATCTTTCGCGTCGACCCTGACCCAGGGCGACTGCGTGTGGACGGTGTAGTGCACCGGCTTCGACCCGCGGGCGAAAATATCGATCCAACGGTGCTGATCGGCGAGC
>JBQCCH010000399.1:0-2135 GCA_051962375.1 Tepidisphaeraceae bacterium | reverse complement strand
GGCGGTGTATGTGCAGGTGGCGGGCGGTGGTTACGCGATCGGCGATCGGTTCGTGTGCTGGCTGAGCGACGAGCCGCGCCTGCTGAGCGTGGCCGCCCACGAAGGGTTTCACAATTATGTCGCGCGGCACTGCGCCGAGCGACTCCCGCCCGCGCTGGAAGAAGGATTGGCCACGACGTTTGAGACCGACGATGCGCCGAATTCGCGCCGGCGGCAGGGACTCGTGCGGGCGGCTGCGCTCGGCAGGCTGATCCCGCTGGAAACATTGATCCAGATGCACGCCGGCGACGTGGTCGGCGGCGATTCCACGCAGGCCGCGGGGTTCTACAGCCAGTGTTGGGCATTGGCCCGGCTCATCCTGGAGACGCCCCGCTACCGAACCGGGCTCCGGCTGATGCTGCACGATCTGCAACAGGGAAACCCGCGCGTCAGCCTCGGCCCGAACTCACGTGAAGGGCGCTACCGCCCCGCCAACGTGAAGCCGTTGCTGCAGGCGTACCTCGCTCCGGATTGGCGCGCGTTTGAGGCCGACTACCAGCGGGTGATTCAGCAGTTTACTTCGCCAACGTCGCGATGATCCGCCAGACGACATGCGGCGACCAGGCGCGTGCGAATCCCTTGTTGAACTCGGCCACGATCGCGTCGAAGCGGTCGCTGTAGGGCAAACGGTCGCGTTTGCCGATGTCGGCGCCAAGCAGATCGCGCAGGCGCTGCTTGGCGTCATCGTCCAGGAGCGGCGGCTTGCTGGTGGCGGGCCCGAGCTTGGGGAGCTTGCCGCTTTTGCGGAGCGTGAGCAGTAGCCGCCAAACGTCATTACGCGACGGCCGCGGCTCGGGAAGCGGGCGGGTGTACATCGCGTAGAGCTGCTCGAAGTGCGGCGTGTAAGGCAAGTCATCGGCGGTGCGGCCGATGGTGAGGTAGACGTCGGCCAGGGCCGCCCGATCGGAGGAAACGCCGCTGGACGATTCTTCGTCCTCAAACAAGCCTGGGCCGGGCGCGGCGGTTTCGGCGAGGCCGTCGCCCCGGTCGGCGATCGCCAACACATTGCCAAACGGATCGCGGATCGTCGCCCGGTGCCCGGCGCCGCTGGGAACCGGGGGCGTCAGGAAGGTGATGCCCAGCGCGTCGCGCTCGTTGAACATCGATTGCACGTCGCTGACGCCCAGGACGATTTCCAGATCCAGCCGCTGGCGGTCGTCATGCAGGATGAGCTCGGTGTCCCCCTCGGCGAAGCGTAGGGCGGCGGCGTTGGGGCGCTCGCGGTCGAGCCGGAGCCCCAGGGTTTGGGTGTAAAACCGGGTGGCGGCGGTGACGTTGGGCACACGCAGCAGGATGCGATCGACGCACTTCAGCACGGAAGCCATGCCGACAGATTACACGGGCTGGGGCGTGGAAATCGAGCCCACCTCGTCGGCCTCTTCTTCGGCGACCTCCTGCCGCTCGCTTTCGGTGGGGGCATGAAAGCCCCCTTTCAGCACGAAGATGCCCCCGACCAGGTTCCAGAAGATGGCGACCATCCGGATCGACATGGTCAGGGCCAATGCCTGGTTGAGCGTCGCGCCCTGGGGGCGGGTGAGGTAGTAGGCGAAGCCTTCCATGACGCCGACGCCCTGCGGGCTGATGGGGATCGCGCCCACGAGCACGACAACCGGCACGACGATGAAGTAATACTCCGCCGAGATAGGCAGCCCGAACGCCTTGCCGGCCATCAGGGCCGAGAGGATCGCGCACAGGTGCACCGGGAAGGTGATGACGATCGCCCAGACGATCAGGCCCGACTGCCGGCGGTACAGGTGCATGACGTCCATCACCTTGCGCAGCTTGTCGTAGACGCGTGATTTGCCGGCGATGCGGGCGATGACGCGGCGCGTGAGGGGAAGGTAGAACAACAGCAGCCCCACGGCCGTCGCCAGCAGGCTGGCGCCGGCGAATAGCGCCACGTGCTTGCACGAGCGGGCGACCGGATCGGTCTTGACGGGGGAACTGGCGTATTGGTACGTCGCCACCAGGCCGCCCAGGATGATCAGCGCCAGCAGGCCGAGGATGCGGTCGATGATTACCGACATGACGGCGGCGGTTTTGCGGTCGGCGGTTTGCTTGGCGGCATAATAAGCCTTCAGGACATCGCCGCCGGT
>JBQCCH010000398.1:0-2522 GCA_051962375.1 Tepidisphaeraceae bacterium | reverse complement strand
GAAATCCAGAACGTGGTCGGCGAAAACGCCGACATCCGCGGGTACATCGCCTCGGAAGGCAAGATCGACAACATCCGCCTGAACAACGGCTCGCTGCTGGGCGCGAAGATCGTGACGTCCGCCACCATTGCGGAGTCGGCGTTCACGAATAATCAATTTACATTCAACGACACGGAGTACGTCGCGGGCCAAAGCGACGAGCCGGGCGGCCTGCTGGTGTTGCCGCCGAACATCCCGCTTGCGGACACCGTGCTGGATTACAGCCTGGGCACGGTCAATGTCTCGGGTTCGGGCGGGATTTTGGGGACGGAAATCGCGGTGGGCGATTTCAACCAGATCAATGCCGGCGGCTTTGGCATCGTTTCCAGCTACATCGCGGGTACGGCCACCTACAACCCCGACAACGCCATCAACGCGGGCGGGCTGGGCATCCGGGCGTCGTACATCGACGTGGGCACGGGCGTGAACAGCATCAACGTGAACGCCGGCGCGAACAACGGCGCGGTGTTGAATGTCAATGACTTCAGCCCGACGGCACGTCCGTCGTCGAAGCACGCGAAGTTCGATTACGCCGGCAACGGGCGGCTGCTCAGCGGCGTGAATGACCTGAACCGGCTGCTGGGCACCAGCAACGCCTCGCCGAAGCGCTCCGGCGCCACCAACGGCGGCCTTCTGGTGGACACCACCATCACCGGGAACGGCCAGATCAATAACCTGAACGCGTACCTGATCGGCTCAACCGATACGTCGACCGATGTGGGTTCGACCTCGTTCCCGATGCGGATTGCGGTCGCCAACTCGATCAAGAAGGTGAATGCCACCTACATTTCGGGGCTGCAGCTGAGCACGGGCATTTTGTCGAACCTGACGGTGACCAAGGACATCATGCGGGCGAACCTGACGACGTCGAATTCGTTCGGCAACGTCAAGATCGGCGGGAACATGGCCGGTTCGACGACGATGGTGGCGGCCGGCACGGTGGGGTCGATCAACGCCATCGACGTGGGTCGGGCCCTGTACGGCACGATCGTCGCCCGGGGCGACATCAACGCCATTCAGGCCGGTTCGATCGGTGGCTACATCAACACCAGCAGCAACCTGGGTTCGCTGCTGGTCAGCGGCGACCTGCTCCCCTCGGCCGACATCCGGGCGAAGAAGAAGCTGAATCGCCTGTTCATCGCCGGCGACGTCGAGACGGGCGCTCAGGTTCATGCCGGCAGCTACGGCACGAAGCACATCGGCGGACACAATTACGGGACGATCGGCACCCTGTAACCCCGCCGGCGGGCTTGGGCCCGCATGCGAAACGTCTGATAATCGGCCGCGCGGCGACATCGCCGCGCGGCCGATTGCGTTAAAGCCGCCCTCGAATCGGGCCGATCCTCTTGGAGAGAGGTTTTGGAATGCTCGACGAGAACGAGACGCAAACGAACGACACGGACGAATCGATCACGATCAAGGTCAAGCGCGACGTTGTGGACCGCCGCACCGGGCTGGAGCGGCGTCAGCAGTCGGCGGCGGAATCGGGCTATACCGGCCCGGAGAACCGCGAAGCCGATCGCCGCACGGGCCTGGAGCGTCGCCGCGGGGCAGGCATCCGCCGCGAGGAAGAACGCCGCCAAGCCGAGGAAGGTGAAATGACCGTCGAACAGTTTGAGTTCGTCATGGCGATCGAAACCTACAAAAAGGTCAATCGTAAGCTCTTCCCCACCTGGACCGAAGTGCTGGAAGTGATCGAGCAACTGGGCTACCGGAAGGTGGAATACCGCTCGATGAAGCTGGAAAACGTCCCCGAAGCCCCGCTGCAGAAAAAAGTCGCCTGAGCGACGTGCAGCCGGCAGCCTTTGGCTTCAAGCGCAAAAAAAAAAAACGAAGAGGAAGGTAACCCAAGGGTTCCTTCCTCTTCGTGTTTATTTTGGGGTGCTTGTGTTGAGGCGTTAGACCTGACGGACAGGGGCGATCACGCCCCCACTCGCATTAGACGGCGGCCAGGTCGAACAGCTCGGCGAACTTGCGGGCCTTGCGGTTCTTGTGGGCGCCTTTGTGATACGCGTAGCCGACGATCAGCGGCACGGCGATGGTGGCTTCGCTGAAGACCATCTGTTCGAACACCAGATCGACCTTGCCCCAGCTGGATGCTTCCTTGAGCGTCGAGCTCGAGAGCGCGCCGTCGCGGACGTCGGCGACGGTCACCTGCACGGCGTACTTGTGCATCGGGGCGTCCATGCCGAGGGTTTCGGCACACACGACGATGTCCTGCGTGAAGTTCTTCGGCACGCCGCCGCCGATCATGAAGATGGCCGTTTCCGGGTTCTTCATCTTGATTTCGGTCAGCTCGCGGAAGTCCTTGCCGCCGTCCCAGGTCATGTGGGGCTGATCGCCGCGGGCGACCGCGTGCGTCACCAGGCCGAAGCCGGCCGAGCAGTCATTGAACGCCGGGGCGAAGATCGGCACGCCGGCCTTGTAGGCTTCGTAGATGATCGATTCTTCGCACTTCGGGCCGCCGTTCTTTTCCAGGTATT
>JBQCCH010000397.1:0-6014 GCA_051962375.1 Tepidisphaeraceae bacterium | reverse complement strand
TGCCGGGCTTTCCAAGCACCTTGATCCCAAACAATCGAAGTTCCACGTTTACAGCACCGAAGCGACCGTTCGCCGTGAGAAACAATCCTTCGGCCAAGGCCCATTCACGCCGGGCAGCGCGAAGCGAGGCAAGGAAACTGTCGACCAACTGAGCCGTCGCCGCGTGCCCGTTTGGTTCGGCCCGCTGGATCACGACCTTGCCGGCGATGCGCGGGAACTCGCCAACCAGATTTTTCGCGATCAGATCGACGTCCTGATCATCGACGCCCACGCCAGCGATCCCGTCGCGGCGGTACTCGGGGGATGGACACCCGCAAAAGCAAAGATTCAGATCGTTCGCCGATTCCCGATCCTGAGCGGCGATGCGGACCATGCCGTCTATTTCGATGCACATCGGTTTGAGGCCGATCAACGCTCGGAGCAGCATCGCCAGGCGAAGGTCCAACTGCTCTGCGAAGGCGTTGAGCCCGTGGCACTGGAAACGTCGACGCCGGCTCGATCGGCATTTGGGATTCCGGAGCAATCGGTCCTGCTCACGACGTTGATCAACGATGCCGACGAACCTGCGTCGCCGGAATTTTTTGATGCCGTCGTCCAAACGCTCCGACAAAACCCAGCGGCCGTGCTGTTGGTTGCCGGCGATGGGGACATGTCGGCGCTGAAGCGGCGGCTCGAATCGTCGGGCCTTACGAAGCGGGCGGGATTTGTCGGGAAGCGGAAAGACCTCACCGACTTGTTCCGAATGAGCGACGTTTATTTCGCGCCGTTCCCGACCGGAACCATCACCGGCACACTGACGGCCATGGCCGCCGGCCGTGCAGTTGTTGCACACGCCGGGGATCCCGCCGATCCGCATCGCCATTCGTATCTGCTCGACGACTCAACGCTTGCGACGGCCGCCGCCGGGTATGTGACCAAGGCCGAACGATTCATTCAGGACCCCGCGCTGCGGGCACGCACGGGCGAGGCGCTGAAACAGCGTGCCGCCGCAGAGTTTGCGATGGAGCAGACCGTCAAGGCATTGGAATCCCTCTGCCGCACGCTGGTTCAGCCGGCCCGGCAAGATCATGCGCCGCACGCGCAGGCGGCTTGATATAATCCGAGCATGATCGGATCTGCCCTTTTGTTGAGCGCATTGCTGGTTCAAACCCAGCCGGCGGCTTCGGAGGCGGAAAAAAACCGCGCCGAAAATCGGCTATTGGTGCACCAGGAATTCGATCCCATTCCCCGCAAGCCGAGCCGCCCGATCTCCAAGATCGTAAAAGTTACGCTGGAGGGCGGGCACGTGCATGTTGAGCCGCTGATGGACCCAACGGACGGCGCCGTGGAATGCGACGCCACCGATTGGCCCGGCCGGCTTGAGGTGGACATCAAGCCGCGGGCGTCGCTGGTGATGCATCTGAAGCAGATTCAGTTGCTCGACCATGATGCGACCGTCTGCATGACTGAAGTGACCACCGCGCCGGATTACCTGCAGATCAATCGCAGCACTGAAACGGCCACGGGCATGACCTCAGTCACGCTGATTCAGTCGCGACAATTTGCCGAGCAAGGCAACCCCACCCGGCTGACGATTCAGCAGACCACCGAAGACGCCAACACGGATCCGCCGCAGGTTGTCCTGTCGGAAGAAAGCTTCGCCAAGCTTCGCCAGCAACATCCAGCGGAGGTGCGAACTTATTTTTTGCCGATCCTGCGCGATCTGGGCGCCGAATCGCTCCTGCTTTCGAGCGACCCGCGATCGGCATGGCAGGTGTTGGGCAAAGACATCGCACCCGATCCGGCATTGGAGCAGAAGCTTTCATCGGTGCTCAAGCAGTTTGATGCGGACGACTTCGCCACCCGCGCCAAAGCCGAAGATCAACTCAACGCACTAGGGCCGGCGGGTGCGGCGGCGCTGGAACAGCGCGACCTGACGCGGCTCACATTCGATACCCGGGCGGCGGTCGATAACTTCCTGCACGCCATGCACCCGCTTCGACCCGAAGATGCTCAAGCGGCCGGCAATTCGGTGAATTTCCTGCTGGATACGGTACTGCTGAACGATGCAACCTTAAGGAAAGCAGCCTTAAATCGGTTGGCGAAGGTGATCGGTGAAGGGCTTGAGTTGCCCGCCGATCTTGGCGAGAGCGAATTGGAGAAGCGCGTCGAGGCATATCGCGCGAAGTTCGCCGCGGCCCCGGCAACGCAGCCGTAGCCTAACCTTCCGCTTTTCCAAGGAAGAAAGACACAAGTAGCAAGCAAAACACGAGCGTGGTAATGCCGACAAAAACGCGATCACCCTGGTAGACAAAGGCCAATACGGACACCGCCACCCGCACGACCGGCGTCGCAATCAGAAGCATCAGACCCAAGGTGATGACCGATCGCCCTTCGGCGTGGCGGATTCCCTGGATCATCGTTCGGAAAGGGGTCGCATCGGCCGTTTCCTTACTTGGACCGATCAAGTGCTGCAATGTTCTGCCGGAATGTCGATATTCCGGATGATGCAGAAACATCAGCACCGTGCCGATAACGATGAATAGCAAGCTCACCGCAACACCGATGCGGAGCAGATTGCTGATGGCGATTTCAACTTTCACCACGCGTTCATCGTGCACTTGTTCAAACGCGGGCGGTGGTTCTTGAATGCTGGTCATTGGCCGTACACTCCCTTCCAGAGCATGCTGAGCGAGACCCAGGTGAGCACCACGGCAAAGAGCAGGCGGATGCGGTGGCTTTTGAGTTTGCCCAGGACGCGGGAACCGACGATCGCGCCGATCATCACGCCGCCCGCGACCGGCGCGGCGATGAACGGGCGAATCTCCCCCCGCATCATGTAAACACCGGCGCTGGCGGCCGCCGTGACGCCACTCATGAAATTGCTCGTGGCCGTCGACACTTTGATCGGCAGGCGCATTCCCAGATCCATCGCCGGCACTTTCAGTGACCCGGAGCCGATGCCGAGCATGCCGCTCACCACACCGGCGATGTACATCAAGCCCAGCCCGAGGGTCGGCCGCGTCACGCGATAATGGATCGTTTCGCCGATCGATTCGTCGTAGTAGCTGTCGTGGAGACGCAGAAAATCGGCGATTCGGTCCGGCTTCACCTCGGTGACCAGTTCATGGCTGCGTCGGCGATACATCATCAACGCGGAGTAGGCCATGATGATGCCGAACACGATGAACAACCATCGCGACCGCATGTGCGTGGCAATGAACGCGCCGGTCAGTGCGCCGGAGGTTGTGCCGATTTCCAGGAGCATGGCGACGCGTAGATTCGTCATCCGCTCCCTCACGTAAGCGGCGGCGGCGCCACTGCTGGTGGCGATCACCGAAACAAGCGAAGCGCCGATCGCAAACCGGATGTCGACCCCCAGCAGCATGGTGAGCACGGGGATCACAATGATGCCTCCGCCCAAGCCAAGGATCGCGCCCAGCAATCCAGCTCCAATCGAGGAAATAAAGGCGGCAATCAAAAAGAGCAGCGGAGACATTTCCGCCAAGGTGTAGTGGTTTGCTGCTCGCGATTCAAGGCACGAAATTCGCGATTTTTGCCCTGTTTTTCCTACAAAATTAGATCTACAGAGGCGAATAAATTCCCGTCGATTTCCTAGACGTTCGTCAGGCTCAGGGCGTCGCGGAAGGGATGAGTCGGTCGATGACTTTGGCACTGCAGAGCACCCCGGGCATCCCCGCGCCCGGGTGCGTGCCGGCGCCGACGAAGTACAGGCCTTCGATGCCGGGGGCCTTGTTGTGGAAGCGGAACCACGCCGATTGGCTGAAGATCGGCGCGATCGAGAAGCCGGTGCCGTGCAGTGTGTTGAGGTTCTGCTCGAAGTGCTTCGGCGTGACGTAGAAGTCGTCGACAATGCACTCGCTCAGCCCCGGCAACACCGTGCGCTCCAGGTACTTCACCGTCGCGTCCCGCACCTTCGGCCCCCACTCGGCCCAGTCGTGGCCGCTCTGCAGGTTCGGGACGGGGACCAGGCAGTAGAAGCTCTCGCACCCCGGCGGGGCCATCGACGGATCGGTGGCCGTCGGGCGGTGCAGGTAGACGCTCAAATCCTCCGTCTCCAGCTCCAGCGTGTCGAACAGCTTGGTGATCAGCTCCTTGTACGCGTGGCCGAGGACGATGGTGTGGTGGGCGACGTCGGGGTACTGCTTCGTCGTGCCGAAGTAGAGGACGAACAGGCCCATGGAGAATTTGAGATTTGCGATTTGCGATTTGCGATTGAGGCGGCGCGCGGCGAGGCCTTTGCGGAATTTCGGATCGATCAGCTTTTCGTAGGCGTACGGTGTGTCGGCGTTGCAGATGATAATGTGACCGCTGTACTCCTTCCCTTCTGTTGTCTCGGCAAAGGAGACTCTTCCAGAGCCGACGGGAATCTTTTTCAACTCGCCGCTAAGATTACGGGCGTACACCGTCACACTCGTTTTCCCCACGCGCCGACTGGTCATGCAAGTGATTTGGCTAACTTCCTCCCCCAACCGAATTTCAATCCCCTCCTCTCGCATCAGCCGTTCGAGGCCGCGGACGATCGCCCCGGTGCCGCCCATGGCGAACTGCACGCCCCACTGGCGTTCGAGGTAGAAAATCAGGCTGTAGATGCTGGTGGTGTTGAACGGGTTGCCGCCGACCAGCAGCGGCTGAAAGCTGAAGACGCGGCGGAGGTTTTCGTTGCGGATGTACTTCTTCGCCATCCCGTAAACGGTCTTGTAATTCTGCAGCCGCAGGAGCGCGGGCGCGCACTTCAGCATCGTCGTGAACTTGTCGAAGGGCTGATCGCCCAGCTGCGTGAAGCCGACGTCGAAGATCTTTTTTGAGTGTTCCAGGTACTTCCGGAAGCCCGCGACGTCGGCTGGCTCGAACTTGGCGATCTGGGCCTCGAACGCTTCGAGCGTGCCGCCGTAGTCGAAAAAGGGAAACTCGTTCGCAACGAGCCGCGACCGTGAGGGAGCGTTCGGCGACGCTTCCGAGTCGGCAGACTGGGTAGTGGAGGTCGAGTCTGCGGGGCGCTCCCTGACGGTCGCGGCTCGTTGCGGGGGGTCGCCCGCGAACACGATCCGATACCACGGATAGATGTCGCGAAACTCGACGTAATCCTCCCGCTTCTTCCCGAACAGCTCGAATAGTTCGTCAAACAGGAACTTCGCCGTGATCACCGTCGGCCCGGCGTCGTGGATAAATGTGCCATGCGGCGTGTGCCGCTCGTATTGGTACGCCCGGCCGCCGAGCTTGTCCTGTTTGTCGATGATCGTGACGTCGTACCCCTTGCGGCGCAATCGCAGCGCCGCCGCAATGCCGCCGAACCCCGCACCGATAACGATCGCTTTTGCCATGGCAGGTGAATCCTAGTTCAAATGCTTGATGGCGCGCGATCCGCGCAACATTTTTGAACGCTGCGACCGCGGCGCCCGATCTCAGGCTGCGGTGCGATCGGCCGTCTCCAGTTCCGCGATCCGCCGGCTGAGAGCCTGCAGTTTGTCGACGTGCTTCCGCAGCGGTTCGACCAATTGTTCCGCCCAGACCAGCACCGCCCCCGCCGGGTGGCTGGCGTTGATGTCGCGCCGCAACGTGCGTTCAATCGTTCGATAGCCGAGCCATCGCAGCAACATCCACAGCGAAATAAAGTAGATGACAAGCATCCCCACGCTGCGAATCAGATACGCGGCCCCCAGCAATTGGACGACCAGCAGAATGCTCTGGCGACTGAAGCTCGTCAGATCATTCTGCAATACGATTTCCAGCACGGGCTGCACAATCGGGAACCACAGCGCAGCGCCAAGGGTCAGAAACGGCGCGACCAGGCGTACCGGCCAGCTCGGCTTGCCTGCCGACGCGATCAGCGCGCGGCGATGCGTTTCGACGGCACCTTCGATCGCGAGCTCCAGCCGGTTGCCGGCGTTGGCGGCGGGATCGTTTTCCCACAGTTTGTCCTGCGCGTACAAGGTGAGGATTTGCGGATCGCGCTGCACCAGATCGGCGAACAACCCGCGCAAGTTGCCGGCTACGTCGCGGCCGCCCGGTTT
>JBQCCH010000396.1:0-5440 GCA_051962375.1 Tepidisphaeraceae bacterium | reverse complement strand
ATTGCTCGATGTCTGCGTCTTGCCCTGCGACGATCACGCCGCCCTGGCGCGGATCGCCTGGCATATCGTGCGCGGCGAACACCGGCTTCTGCCCGATGCGCAATACGTTCGCGGGCGCGGCGTGAATATCACCGCCCCCATCCCCCGGCCGGTGCAGATCGACGGCGACCCGGCCGGCACGACGCCGGCGCACTTTGGCTTGCTCGATACGCAGATCGCATTTATCGTCCCCTGACTATGCACCCGCCGCTCCAACTCGATCCCAATAAGCTGTTCCTGATTGCCGGTCCGTGTGTCATCGAGTCGAAAGACCAGTGCCTGCAAATCGCCGAGCACGTGGCGGGCGTGTGCCAAAAACTGGGCGTGCAATATGTCTTCAAGGCCAGCTTCGACAAGGCCAACCGCTCGAGCGGCAGCAGCTTTCGCGGGCCGGGCTTGGTGGACGGCCTGCTCGTGCACCGGGCCGTGAAAGAGACGCTCGGCCTGCCCGTGCTGAGCGACATTCACGAGCCCGAACAGGCCGCCCCCGCCGCCGAGGTGCTGGATATCCTGCAAATCCCCGCCTTCCTCGCCCGCCAGACCGATCTCCTGCTCGCCTGCGGCCGCACTGGCCGGACGATCAACGTGAAAAAAGGGCAATTCATGTCCCCGCAGGAGATGGCCAATGCGGTGGCGAAGATCCAATCGACGGGAAATTCCAACATCCTCTTGTGCGAGCGCGGCACGTTCTTTGGATACAACCGGCTCGTCAACGATTTTACCGGCCTGGCCGTCATGAGGGAGATGGGCTGCCCGGTCGTGTTCGACGTGACGCACAGCACCCAGCGCCCCGCGGGCCAGGGGACTTCGAGCGGCGGCGATCCGCAATACTCGCCGCTCCTCGCTCGCGCCGCCATTGCCACGGGCGCGGTCAGCGGGCTCTTCCTGGAATGTCATCCCGACCCCAAAAACGCCAAGAGCGATGCGGCCACGCTCCTGTCGCTTGATCAGGTTGAGCCGCTCCTGCGGCAGTGCGTAGAGTTATTTCAGTTGCGATCGAACTGGCATTGACCGGAGCCCCAATGGCCGATTTAACGCACATTGATGAGCAGGGGCGAGCCAAGATGGTGGACGTGGGTCACAAGCCGGTGACGACGCGGCAGGCCATCGCGTGCGGCCTCGTCCGGATGCAGCCGGCGACTCTGCGCGCCATCACCGAAAACAAGATCGCCAAAGGCGAAGTGCTGGCCGTCGCCCGGGTCGCGGGAATCATGGCCGCCAAGAAATGCGGTGAGCTGATTCCCCTGTGTCATCCCCTGCCGATCGAAAGCGTCGCGATCGAGTTTGATTTCCCGGACCTCGCCCCCCCGAACGATCAGCCGGCCGAACTGCGGATTCGCGCAACCGCCCGCATCACCGCGAAAACGGGCGTGGAGATGGAAGCCCTGACGGCCGTCAGCGTGGCGGGCCTGACCGTGTACGACATGTGCAAAGCAATCGACAAGACAATGAGCATCGACGCGGTTCGTCTGCTGGAAAAAACCAAATAACGTCCGCCTAAATTTTCCCGGCATTCTTCAGCAGGATCAGGCGCTGCACCAATGCAGTCGCGGTGGCCGGCTGATACCCGAGAATGCCGTCCACGGCTTCCCCGACCAGGCCGACGCTCAAGTCTTCATTGCTGTAGATCACGCCCAGCCTGCCGTCGATCCGCAATCCACACAGCCGAAAATGCAGCGCCTCCGCACCCAGCTTTTGCAAAGCGTAAGTGCGGTATTTCGGCTCAAGACCCGGCTGCGGATCGGTGGTGTAGAGCGCGTCATCGTTCTTCAACGGCTCATAGAGCTGCGACGCCTGCCCGGGCCAAATCTTGTTGAATTCGGCCAGCATCGACTTGCTGAAATCATCCCCCCCGCCGCACGAATCGCACAACAGCAGGCCGCCGGCGGCGACGAACTTTTTCAGCGCCTCGCGCTGCGCTTCCGTGAGCGTGAAGACGTCCGTTCCGGTCATGTAAGCGATCTTGTACCCCTCAAGCGAATCCTTGCCGGGCTCGACGGCTTGCACATCAAGATCGATTTTCTTGTCGTTGTGCAGCACCGCCGCCAATCGTCGCCAGCCGGCTGGCTCGGGATCCCAGATGCCCTTGTATTTGATCCGGGCGATCTTGATGCTTTTGTCCGTCTTGATCGCCGCATCGGGCCGCACGATGTAGGTTTGGCCCTTGAATCGCGCTTCGGCCTTGTCGACCGAGTACAAAAACGCGTTGGTGATGAACTGGAAGATTTCTTCCCGGTTCAACTCGCGTCGCTGGAGCGCCCGCCCCAGATCCTCGTTGGGTGCCAGGAGCATGAAGATGCGCGCCTTATTTCCGAGGGCTTCGATGCGCAGTTTGTGTTTCCATTGGCCGGCCGGAAACTGCTCGGCCGAGAGCAGGACGTTGGTGTCTTCCAGCGGCCCGAATTCGTATTCCGGAAACAATTCATGCCCCAGGGCTCGAAACGACTTGGCGAACTCGGGCCGGCCCGCATCGGCCGTTCCCAGGACGATTCCGCCCTCTTCGATGTACTGTTTCAGTTTCGCTTTGTCGGCGGCCTTCAGGTTCAGCGCCTGGTTGCCCGACATGTAGGCGATGGAGGAATCGTGCAGGTCGTCCACGGTGGCCACGTTCAGGTCGATCGACTGCCAGTTTAATTTTCGCTCGGTCTTTTCCTCGACCCAGCGCGTCGCATTCGCCACGTCGCGTGGCCGCTGGTTCCAGTTGCCTTCAACCTCTTTATCGCTCTTGGCGGCGGCAATGGTGTACTGCAGCTTGTTCATCATCACCGGCGAGCGCCCGCGGGACAGAAAAAGCAGTGCGAAGCAGGTATCGATCTGCGTGCCCTGGGTGCTGGCCCAAGAGCCGTCTTTACGCTGGGTCTTGACCATCATGTCAGCGCCCGCCTGGAACCAATCGATCGTGCCCAGGTATTTCAGGCCGCTGGCGACACCGATGCGCTCGACGCCGTACATCGCGTAGAACATCGGCTTGGCGAGTGCCGCCGGGAAGTTCTGCGCGATCCACGCCAGCCCCTTGTTGATGAAGGCGTCCTTCACATTGCCGCGCGTGCCCTCGATGCCTTCGTCTGCGTGAACGAATTCCTGCGTGATGAAGAGCGTCGCCACGCCGGCGGCGGTCATTTGAATGGTTTCGCCGTCGCGGGCGTTCGGCCTGCCGCGGTAGCTCCAGCCCCCTTCGGGTTGCTGAAGGGTTCGCCAGGCGCGTTCGACGATGAACCAGTAATTCGGCCCGAACTCCTGCCCCCGCTGCGATGCCGCCCATGCCCCCAGGACGCCGTATTGGCTGCAGCTCAGGTCAATATTTTTTGCGGTCCCCAGGTACGTGTAAAGGCCGATATTCTCGCGGGCCCGGGAGACGCCGGTGCGAAGCTTCACGCCGTCGCGTTCCATGGCGAGCTTGTTTTCCTTGGTCTCCGGCAGATTCAACCAGACATTCGCCCGCATGCCGATGGCGTAGAAGCCGCCGATCGGCGCGGTCCGCAGCCAATCGGTCGCCTTGACGATCCGCGCATCCAGCGGCCGCTCACCGGCGGCGAGCAGGGCATAAGTCGCCAACGCCGTGCGGCCGCCCCACTGACCTTCATCAGCGCCGGACCCGGTCTTTGTCTCAGGCTTCGTCTGCGATTTTTCCCAGTTCCCCGATGAATTCTGCTGCTTATAGAGATAGGCCACGCCTTTGCGGATGGCGGCTTCGATCTGCTCAGGGGTTGCCGCATTTGCGCTGGCGGCCGTCAGCAGCACGGCAGCGACCGCGATGCGCGCAAAGGGAAGAGTGCTGAAATTAGCCAACATCTTCATGAAGCGATCCCTCCGTGCCGCAGCGTCATCGTCCCTGCCAAAGGTACATCAGCCGCGGTGAAAAAACAGAATCCACCAGGTCTCGATCAATGACGACAGTCACGCCGTCGATTTGCGACGATATTCCGCCGGTGTGCATCGAGCCGCTGGCGCCGAAGGACTCGAGCAGTCCCTTGTTGAGTTCGTATTTCACGACATTCGGCTTCACATTGCCGATGCCCGCTTGATCGGCGGCCAATTGCACGGCGTCGTTGAGGTAGCCGATCTGATCGACCAACTTCAATCGCTCCGCTTCCGGGCCGGTATAGACTTTTCCGTTGGCAATCTGATCGACCGTCGCCTCGTCAAGTTTGCGCCCCGTGGCGATGACCGCTTTAAACGTGCCAAACGCCTGATCGACCAGATTCTGCCAATAGGCCGTCTGAGCGGGCGTGTCGTCCTTGAACATCGATCCGGCGTCTTTGAAGTCGGCGCCGGTCGAATGCAGCGTCGTCTCCTTCACGCCGTATTTTTGAGCGAGTTCGGCAATGTTGTATCGGGGCAGCAACACGCCGATGTTCCCGGTCCAGCTTGTCCGCTCAGCCACGATCTTGTCGGCCGCACACGAAAGGTAATAGCCGCCGCTGGTTCCCAGCGCGCCGATCGATGCAACAACCGGCAGCCCTTTTTCTTTTTTCAATCGGAGGATGCGGTCATAAATTTCGTCCGAAGCCGTCACCGAACCGCCGGGCGTATCAATCTGCACGACGATGCCCTTCACGCTGGCATCGCTGGCAATGGCTTGGGCCAGTTGATCGAAACGCTCCGCGGTGGATTCGGTGATTGTCCCTTCTACCGGGATCACCGCAATCACGTTCGAAGCGTCTCCCTCAGTGAGCGTGGTTTTTCGGACATGATCGGAGCTGAAGATGCCATTTGCGATCAGAAGATAGATGTTGAGCGTGATCGACATGCCCAGGATGGTGACCGCCAACGCGTTGAAGATGCCGCGTGCGAACCCGCCCCGCGGCGGCGCATACATCGGCGGAAAATAAACCGGCGGCGGCAGCGGCGTCGAAGAAAGCGGCGGCGGAAACGAATGACCTGGCGATTGCGACATCGAATTAACCCTCAGCCGGTGAGCAACTGCGATCGAACTGTCGCAGTATACCGGCTCGGACGGGCTGCGATAAGTCAAACGGGCAATGGATCAGACATCTGCGAAGATCACCCGTTCCTCGGCTACATCGCCCGAGCCGGCGTGGGATTGCCCTGGGTCGATGGCTCGGCCACGACAACGGGCGCCAGGCGGATGGCCAGCAACGTTAAATCATCGTCCGGGTCTTCGGGACCGTGAAATTCGGTCAATCGCTCAACAATGCACTTGAGCACTTCCGCCGGCTCGTTGTCACACGCACCGAACGCCTCACGCAATCGATCGGGCCCGAACTGCTCAGCCTCTTCGTTCGATGCCTCGACCGCACCGTCCGTGTAGAGCAACAGCACGTCATTGGGCATGGCCCGCATGCGATGCGTCTGGAACTCCACCGATTAGTCAACGCCCAGGACCAATTGCGGGTCGATCGGCAGCGATTCGATCACGCCATTGCGCTTCAAAAGCGGC
>JBQCCH010000395.1:0-3658 GCA_051962375.1 Tepidisphaeraceae bacterium | reverse complement strand
ACCAGATCGACCAGGCGTTCGCCGGCGGTCCAGTGGTCGCCGATGCAGATGTAGGCGGGGTCGATGTTGGGATGAAAAATCGGCGTGACCATTTTGCAGACGGGCGACACGCGCGGGTAATCGGCGCCGAGGGTGACTTCGGCGAGATGTTCGGTGCGGGGGACGGGCTTGCCCTTGGGGTTTCGCTCCAGGCCGTTGACTTTGAAAGCGATGCGATAAATTTCGGGGGGATCGCCCTGCGTGGATTCGATGGAAATGATGGGGGAGCGGTGGAAGGCCTGGCGCATGGCCTCGGCGTCGGCGATGAGTCGGCGGACGCGGAGGGAGGGACGGTTGGGCGCGGGGGCGGCGGGAGCGGGGGCGGCCGCTTCGGGCACGCGAACCTCGGCGCGGCAGCCGCGGCACCGGGCGCGTTTGCCGGCGTAGCTGTCGGGCACGGTGAAGGTCTTATGGCAGGCGTCGCACTGGAACGAAATCACGGCGTCGATCCTAACAGCGAAGGGGCGTCATCCAAACAGGGGAATGTTGAACCACCAGAGTCGCGAAATCATCACCCCCGCGACGACGCCCAGCAGTGCGATGACGACGGCGGCGGCGAGGACGGAACGGCTTTCGGTCTTGGTGACGAGCAGGCGGACCGCAGCGATCAGGCCGACGACCGCGGCGGGAACGCCGAACGCGAGCAGGCCGAGCAGGGAGCCGACGACCGACAGGCCCAGCAGCATGTGCGCCCAGGCGAAGGGCTTGGCCGCGGGCGCGGCGGGGGCGGATTCGATCACGGGAGCAGCGGCGGCGGCGGGGGCGACATCGCTCGGGGTGGCGGGGCGTTTTTTGGGGACGGCGGCATTGACCTCAACGCAGCCGTACGTGGAGCAGCCATGGTTTTCTCGCCAGCATTCTTCGTGGAAGAACGTTCCGCAAGCGATGCACTTGTGGAGGGCTTCATCGGCTTCGATGGGCCACTGGCAGATGCCGCAGGTGGCGCGGGCGTCGTCTGTTTCGTTGGCGCGGGGCACGCTCACGCCGGCGACCGTGCCCGCGGAGCCGTCGACGACGCTGGTGCTTTGCTTGGGGACTTCAACGCTCTGGTTGCACGCGTTGCAGGCGACCGACATGCCGATGGTGTCGCTGGCGGACCACAAGCGCTGGCCGCAGGCGCAATTGAAGCAGATGCCGACATCCCGGTTGTTGACCGAGCGGGGCAGCTTGTTGGGCATCTTCAAAAAGAACCACGCGCGGACATGGCCGATGCGGAGGCGGGCGCCGTCCTGGAGGCTCTCCGAATCATCGACGGCTTTGCCGTTAACGCGCGTGCCGTTGCGGGAGTTGAAGTCGGTCAACACGTAGCGGCCGTCGAGGGTGTCGATGCGGGCGTGATTCCGCGAGACGGTGGGATGGGCGACGATGATGTCGTTGGTGCTGTCGCGCCCGATGGTCATCGGCCGACCGACGTCGAACGTGCGCACTTCGCCCATGTCAATGAACAGGATGCCCATAAAAAATCAGTTCGCCTTGGCCCGTTCCTGGAAAAAAAAGATGGTGCCGCCGACGCTGATTTTGTCACCGTTGTGCAGCCTTTGTCTAGTGATCGGTTTTCCGTTGACGTAAGTTCGACTGCCCAGGGGCAAATCCTCGAGTTCGTACCCGTTGCCGATAATGTGGATGCAGGCGTGACGGCGTCCGACCTGTGGATCGTTGAACAGGTAGATGTGGCTCATGGGATGAGCGCCGATGAAAGTGGGATTGCGGTACAGGACGAACTGCTTGCCGGCGATGAGTCCGGCTTCGACCTTGAGCCAGCCGGATTTGACGACGTTTTCGATGACGCCCGAAGCGAAACCCGCGAGCAGGCCGATGCAAACGATGGCGACCAATCGCGACAGGTGCTGGCTGCCGGTCCATTGCTCGACGGGCTGGAACAGGAGCCCGCCGATGACGCCGCCGATGAGTCCGCCGGTCATGCCGATGAGCAGCCGCTTGCCGTTGCGAAGGATGAGCCCCGGCGCCGCCGCCAGGAAGAGGCCGAGGAATCCCCAGCAGATGGCGTTGGTCAGCATCTGCCGGCCGAACGCCTGAACGGCGTTGGCGTTGGTCATGTACTGCTGGAAGCGGTTGACGGCAAACGCCACGGCGACGCCGCCGAGCAGGCCCACGATGGCGCCGATCGAGCCGTAGATGATCGCCCCGTTGATGTTGCGTTCCATCACCGAATCGGCGATCGCCAGCATGACCGCGATCGCCACGCCGCTGATGCCGTAGAACAGGAGGCTGGCGATGAAGTTCTTGCTCTGCTCCTGCTCGTAGAGATGCATCGTCTGCTGCGATTTTTGCTCGTCGGTCAGGTTGGGGTTGATGTAGATCTCAAAATACGGGTTATTCTGCCCCGCGCGGACGACCGGTTTGAGCGCCTTGGTCAATTCGTCGGAGCTGGCCTGGATTTTGGTTTGTTGCTTGACGATTTCGTCATACTGGCTGATCAGGACGTTGGCTTCACGCTGAAGGTTGGGGCGATAATTCAGGATTTCGCCGAAGCCCCAGCCGACAAGTCCGCCCAGCGCCCCGAACAGGCTGAGGTAGACGATGGCGCTGTAAAGAAACTCAAACCGGCGGGTGATCTTGGGGACGGCCACTTCCGTGGCTTCGTAGTGCGATTGCGTCCCCGCGACGGCCTGCTGTTGCTTGAGCTTCTCCTCAACCTGCGAACTCTCCAGATCGTCCCAGGAAATGTGCAGCTTGTCCGACATCTTGGCCGTAGTAATACGTCACAATGGCGTTTCGGGAAAGCCGAAGTTGACCGGATCGGCATCCGGATGGCCGAATCATTCGATCGGCAGGCGAATGCGGTAGCCGTGGTTCGCCAGCCACGACATGGCGAACCAGCTCGCCAGGAACGCCAGGACGAACGAAAGCGCGATCACGACCAGCTGCCGCGTGGTGTGCCGATGTTCCGCCGGATCGTCGGCATGGGTGGGCAGCGCGGTGGGGGCGACATCTTCTTCGATCAGAAAATTTTTCTTCTCGCTCTTGCCGGCTTTCCAGATGAAGGCGCCTTCGATCTCGGCGATCGGGTCGTACACCCAGGCCACCTGCCAGGGCAGATTGAAAAAGTTGTCCTGAATGAACAGGTCCATCCCCGAGAGAAAAATGCCGAACCCCGGATGCGTGTGATACCAGCCGACGATGTTCTTTTCGGGGTGCTTCTTTTCCATCACCGACTGGATGTCGTTCCAGGTTTCGGCGGTGAAGGTCACCTGCGTTTGCTTGCTGGCGGCCTTGGCGCCGGGCACCTGAGCGCTGATCAACAGATAGGGGCTGATGCGGTCGTGATAGAGCGCGCCGACCAACACGCCGCCGATTTCGACCGACGTGTCTTGGCGGCCATGAGCATGGATGGCTTCGAGCGTGGAGCGTTGAATGACGACGGCGAACCCCGGCTCGCGCGCGCCGGTCAGCCGCTCGAGCAAGCGCAGCGATCCCGATTCCGCATCGACGCAGGCGATGTCCAACAGCGCCCGGTCGATTGGGGCAATTCCCGAATCGGGTGCACTGGCGGCGGTGTCGGCGGTCACGTCCATTCGAGCCCTTCATCCAGACACGTGCCCAGCACCGCGTGTGCGTCGCCGGTGAGTTCCAGTCCGATCGCGGCATCGCGGGTGCG
>JBQCCH010000394.1:0-5788 GCA_051962375.1 Tepidisphaeraceae bacterium | reverse complement strand
CACGCAGCCAGGCCGCCGGCGCCAATTCCTTCATCGCCCGGTCAAACGGCTCATTCTTATTCACCCCGCAGCACTGCTCCACATTGTTCCGCCACGCCGGGTCTGCCTCGCCCGCGTCCTGCAGGTAGCGGATCGGGTCGTTTTGGGGTCGATATACCCACACAATCAGGTCAAACCGCTGCCGCAGATCGCTCATAAAGCGATACGTCTCCGGAAACAGGTAGCCGGTATCGACCATCACGATGCGGATGCGCGGCATCACCTGCACAGCCATTTGAATCAACAGGGCGCTTTCCGCCCCAAAGCTGCTGGTCATCACCAGCCGCTCCCCAAACTCCGCCGCCGCCCAGGCGACGATCTCCGGCGGCGTCCGCGATTCCAGCATCGCGTTGATTTCCGGCAGATCGAGGCTTCCGGGCGTCGCTGGGGTGGGCTCCATCGCATTCATGAGTCAGTCCTCAATACGTTTCAGGCGAGCATGCCGCCGGCGGCCGCTCCGGATCAATTATAGATCGATCGTTACAAAAAGCCCACGCGCCCGCAAAAATGGCGATGACGACGATCCGCCGCCGCAAATGACCTCGCCAATGTGGGTTGCCCGCCGATTAGAGCACTTCCACCGCGCGCGGGTAGCTGCCCAGCACGGTCATCTGCAGGCAATGCTTGCGGGCTTCCGCGATGGCGGCCTGCATGTTTGCGTCGTCGGCGTGGCCCTGGGCGTCGATGAAGAAGTAGTATTCCCAGTTCACCTTCTGGCTCGGCCGCTTCTCGATGTCCGTGAGGTTGATCCCCTTGTCACGGAACACATCCAGCACTTCCGCCAACGCCCCCGGCTTGTGGGCCGTCGTGAACATGATCGCCGTCTTGTCTTCGCCGGTGCGCTTGGCGCTTTCGCGCGAGATGACAAAGAATCGGGTGACGTTGTCCGGATTGTCTTCGATGTTTTCGAACAAGATGCGCAGCCCGTTCCGCTCGGCCAGTTGCCGCGGACCGATCGCCGCCGCCCCCGCATTCAGCTTCGGATCCGCCACCAACTTGGCCGCCTGCGAGGTGCTGTCGAACGGAATCTGCTCCCGACCGTTGGCCGTCAGGAATTTTCGGCACTGGCTGAACACCTGCGCTTTGGAATACAGACGCGTCACCTCTTCCCACGGGTGCATCGACATCACGTGATGGTGAATCGTCATCAGCACTTCGGCACAGATCCGCGCCGACGAGCCGACAAACGCATCCAGCGTGTCCACCACCCCGCCGCCGATGGAATTTTCGACCGGCACCAGGCCGTAATCGATGTGGCCGCGGACCACTTCATCAAAAACAGCCGGGATGTCCGCCAGGGGCGTGTAATCGACGCTGCTGCCGAACTTCAACCGCGCCGCTTCATCGCTGAACGTGCCTTCCGGGCCCAGGAACCCGATCCGCAGCGGCCGCTCGAGCGCAAAAGAGCCGCTCATCAACTCCCGATACACCGCCTCCAGGCACCGATTCGGGAGCGGACCCTCGTTGAACGCTCGCACTTTTTCCAGCACCGCTTTTTCGCGGTCCGGCGCATAAATGGAAAGACCGTTCTGCTGCTTCAGCTTGCCGATCTCCACCACCACCCGCGCGCGGGCGTTGAGCGTCTGGACGAGTTGCCGATCGAGTTGATCGATCTGCTGACGAAGGGGGGCCAAGGGATCGGACATGGTTTTCGTTCTGTAATTCAGGCCACAAACGGCTCGATCGACCGCTCTTTTTCCGAGCGGATCAGGTCGCGCTTGATGCAGTCGACTTCGCTGTCGATCTCCGCACCCACGAGAATGATCGTGGCGTCAAGATAAAACACCATCAGCATAATGACCATGCCGGCCACCGCGCCGTAGGTCTTTGAATAATTCGCGAATCGCTCGAAATAAAACCGCAGCGCCCAGCCGGTGATCAGCCAGCCGAACACGACAAAAATCGACCCCGGCGTAAACAGCCGATACCGTCCGCGCCGGCTCGGGCCGAAGTTATACAGCACGCCGATCATCGCCAGCACCACCACCAGGCCGATCGCGTACCGCGACATGTCCATGAAAAACAGCGACGGCCCGCTGAACAAATCCCGCAACGCCGGCGGAAGATGATCGATGTTCGTCACCAGCAGGTTGCGCGCCGTCGTCGCCACCGGGAACAGCACCAGCACCAGGATGAAGCCCACCGTCATGAAAATGGTCAGCGCCATCGCCATCAGCCGCTTGTAGATGTAAGGACGCGGCTTTTCGATGTCCATCGCCTCATCCAATGCGGACATCGTCATGTTCATGCCGCCGCTCGCGGCATACAGCGTCAGCAGCAGCCCGAAACTCAGCAGCCCGGTGTGCGTGTCCTTCATCACGGTGTCGACATTCACCAGCACCGTTTCCGTGACCCCGTGCGGCATGCCCGACCGCTGGAAAAAATGCTCGATCGCCGAGCGTGCGTCCTCGCGATATTTCGCCGGGATGTACGGGATCAACGTCAGCAGGACGATGAAAAACGGAAAGACGGCAAAAATCCACGCATACGCCATCGCCGCCGCATGCGTGAACACGTTGTCCGCATTGATCTCGTTGTAGACGCGGACCGCGTACTTCGTGAATCCGATCTCTCGGCAGACAAGCGAAAAATCCCTGAAGCTGGCCATTCCAACCGCCTACGGCTTGACGCTGATTTTCCAGATGCCCCACGCGCCGCCCCGGTTCGATCGGAAGTAGATCGTTTCCCCCGAGGGATCAAACACCGGCATGTCATCGACGCTGCCGTTGCGGGTGATCTGCTTCGGCTGCGCGGGGTTTGCCAGGTCCATGACCCAGATGTCGAAGTTGTTTCGATTATCTTCGGAATCTTTGCCCCGGTCAGAAGCGAACGCGATTTGCGTGCCGTTCGAATTCCAGGAGGGATCGGTGTTGTCCGAAGCATCGGTCAGCAATTCCGCCGACCCGCCTCGATCGCTCACCCGGTACAGATCCCGCTTGCCGGTTTTTTCGTTGGGCAGCACGTAAACCACCGAGTCATTCCGCGGGCTCACGCGCGGCTCAAGTCCGCCGAGCTGCGTCAGGTCGGTCTGCAGCGACGTCCCCACTTGCGCGACGTACAGCCGGGGGTCGGGCCGCGTGTCGATGTGCGCTTCGTAAAACAGCCGCGGCTTGGCCGACGCGTCTACGCCCGGGTACAGGTCGTTCGTGTCGCCGGTGGTGTACCGCGTCACGCCCCCTTCACCCGCGGCATTGATCGCCCAGACGCTGAGCTTTTTCCCCGCGCGATTGGATGAAAATACGATCTTGTCCCCCGCGGCGGTGTAGCTGGGCGTGACATCCAGCGAGCGCCCATCGCTGAGCGTCGTCGCCCCGCCCGTGCCGTCGGTGCGAACGCGATACATCTGCGATTGCGGCTCCATCCCCTGCCCGCCGACCACCGTGTAAACCAGGTATTGACCGTCCGGGCTCACCGACAGCGAGCCGATCGTCTGATCCTTCGGCAAGTCGATAATCTTCTGCGGCTGATCCCCCTGCGGCTCGGTCACGAACTTCATGCTGATCGTCTTGATCGGATCGGCCCGCATGACCCAGTCGCCATCTTTGCGAATCAGGTTCAGCGCCGTCCCATTCGACGATTGGCTGAGAATTTCCCGCAGCTTCAGCGTGTAGTCGGGCTTGCCGTTGTCCCAGGCGATCACCATGTCCGCCGGATACCACGCGGCATCGGCGGTCTTCTTGGTCGCATGCACCTTATAAGTCCGCAACTGCCCTTGCGCATTGATCGGCGTGAACACCAAGTCGGCCACCGCCTCGCCATTCTCTCGGCGAACGGCCGCGCCGTCGATCGACACGTCCGCATCCGCCGGATCGGTCTTCAAATGGATCGTCTTGCTCTTGGGCACCAAGTCGATGTTGTAATCCGTCTGCCCGTTGTCCCAGCTGATCTTCGATTCGATCGGATCATACCCCGGCAGCGACACCACCAGCGGCAGTTCGTTCCAGGTGTTGTTGGTCGTATCAAAATCAAACGCGCGCTGCCGCTGGGTGAGCGGCGTCACACCCAGGTCTTCCCCGTTCAGCGTCACCTTCGCGCCGGGCGGAGTGGTGGTGATATGGATGTCCTTGCGCATTGGATCGAGCTTCAGGTTGTAGAGCGTCTGGTTGTCGCCCCAGGTGACCTGCTGCTCAGCCTTGATGAACCCCTTGCGCTCGGCGGTAATCGTGTGGGTGATCCAGTTGTCGGAGGCGTCGACCGTGAATTCCACATCCGTGCTGATGGCCGACACCGGTTCGGCATTCAGCGGGCGGCCGTCCACGGTGATGATCGCCGGCACGGGCGAGGTCACCAGGCTGATCCGCCGCACGTGTGGCTTCATCTCCAGCGTGATCGAATCGCCCACGCCGTCGCGCGTGATGGTCGCAGTCTTGTCCTGAAAGCCCTTGCGGATGGCGGTCACGTAGAACGTGTCGGTCGGCTTCTCAAAGACGAATTTTTCCGTCACCGGCGCGCGGCCCCGGTCAAATCCGTTCACTTTGATCAGGGCATCGCCCGGAACGCTGTTGATGACGACCGTTTTTCGCGTCGCACAGCCGCAGATGATAAGCAGTCCCCCGAGCAGCCCGGGGAGCAGAATCCGCATCGCTTTCATGGGCGGCACTATAGCAGAACGACCGGCGTGCCGTCACTTTTGGGCCGCGACCACGCCCACGGGGATGGTGGTTTCCGCCACGCGGTTCGCGTTCAGGTCGCTGATGGTGATCTTCAGCGAGTACTGATCGATCGCCAGCCCCGCCGGCAGGGTGATCGCCTTGGCGATGAAGAAATCATGCCGCCGATTCCGGCACGTGTCGTCCACCGCGATGCCCCGCATGTGCCACACATCCATGCCGCCGTTCGTGTACAGCACCAGGTCCATCTGCAGCTTGGTGCTCCACATCCCCTTGTCGTCGAATTGCGACGCAAAGTTCTGCACCTCGCAATACACCGCCAGTTGCCGCGGCTGCCCGTACACCAGCCGGGCCGGTTCGAACGGCGTGTAGGCGCCGAACCCCCGCACCACCGTGCAAAGCTGGGCATTGTTGATCGACAAATCCGCCCGGCTCTTCAGTCGGTCGGCCATTTCCACCAGCGGGCGAATCTTTCGATTCATCAGCATGTTGTTGTCGTTCCGCACGCCGTTGCGAAAATTCGACAGGCCGTCGATTACTGCGGTGATGATTTCGCGATCTTCCGCCGGCAATTGACCCAACGCCGCGGCGTCCGGAGCCGGCTGGTCTTTCAGATAGGCCAGCAGCTGATTGTCCAACTGCGCGGCAACATCCCGCGGATACTCGTTCGCGCGCTTCGCCAGCTGTTGCTCGAGCGAATCGCTAACCTCCGGCTTGGCGGCGGGCGGCGCGGGAGGGATCGCGGCCGGCGGCTGCTGGGCGATGATGCCGGTGTTGGCCGGAGCGATGGGCTCAATCGCCGGCGCGGGGGCCGACGCCTCCACCGGCGCAGGCGGCAGCGTCGTGATCGGCGCCGGGGGCGTGGCAATGCTCGAATCCTTCTTCGTTTCTCCCACGATCGCAGGTGCTTTCGCCGGCGCGGGCTCGATCTGCGGAATCGACGGGGGCGGAACCGTCGGCGGCGGAATTGTCGGCGGCGCTGCGGTGGTTGCGGCGGCCTCCGCAGGCGCCTTCTCCTGCGGAACGGGCGGCGTGCTCGATTTCGGCTCGACGATCGTTAACCCCCGGTCCTGCGCGTCCGATTGCGCGCGAGCCGCCAGCAGTTCGTCGATCGCTTTCGCCTGCTGCTCGGCCTGTCG
>JBQCCH010000393.1:0-2588 GCA_051962375.1 Tepidisphaeraceae bacterium | reverse complement strand
ACGGTGACGTATAACAGCATCTATAACCTCGACGCGGCCGGATCGGTCAGCCCGGACTATCAGCCGATTGCGTCCTCATCGTTCTCGGTCGCGGCCGTGCCTGAGCCGACGGCCGCACTGGGACTTGTCGGCATGGCGCTGCTCCTTCGCCGAAAACGCACGGCTTGAGCTTCTTTAATTCCAGACACTTTGGATATCGGCGTCATATTCGATGCCGACGATCGAATCGACCGGCGACTTGGTCCGATCAATGCCGTGGATTGAGATGCCGTCGCCGGTGTCGAATTGCAACGGCTTTCCTGTGAGCACGTCGTAGACGCGTTTTACCTTCAATGAACCGAGCGGCGGCACCTTGAAATCGGTGCCCTGGTATTGCCTCAGGATGTGGACGAACACCGTCGAATTTTTGTAGCTGTAACCGAACTGGCGATCCGTCGGCTGCCAAGGCCCGCCGCGTGTGCCGTAGACGGCGTCGCCGGCTTGCTTCAGCCAGTCACCCACTTCACGTAATCGCTTCTGCTCCAGGTCGGGAATCACGCCGTGGCGATCGGGCGCCACGTTCACCATCAGCGTCATGTTTCGAATCGTGCAATTGGCCAGGTAGTTGATGATATCGGCGCTGGTCATGATCCGGCCGGCGGCGACACTGCCGGCGTTGTAGCCCCAGCCGCCCATCTGCATCGTAAGATTTTTGTCGTAGATCTCTTTCGTGAGGATGGGCCCCTTAATTTCCTGCGGGCCTTCCTGTTCCAGGATGTCGCCCATCCATCCATAGCGAAGATTGCTGATCGCATCGGGTTGGTATTTGCGCACCATGCCCATGATGCCCAGCGGCTTGCCAGTTGCGTCGTCGATATCCTGATACTGCTTCGCGATGGGCCATTGGTTTTTGGGATCAAGGAATTTGCCCGGCTCGTGGAAGTAAGCGCCATCGGCATCGGTCCCGTGCTGGGCGATCCAGCCGCCATCCCAGAAGATCTGATCGATCTTCCCGTATCCGGTCATGAGCTTTTTAACGTTGACGTAGTTTTCTTCCTTCATCACCCGCGCGTTTTCTTTGTGGGCCGGTTCGGTCTTGTAGCCAAATTTATTAGGCTTGCAGTCCGTTCCGGTGACGTCGTAGTACCCCGGGTATCGCCAACTGAGCGGCGAGTAATACACACCGACCTTCAGCCCGGCCTCTCGACATGCTTTGACATATTCGCCGAACAAATCGCGATGCAGCGTCTGCACGCTGGTGAATGCGTTGGGATACGGGCTGTCGAACAGACAAAACCCGTCATGATGCCGCGCGGTCAGGCACATCCATTTCATGCCGGCGTCGCGCGCCAGTTGCGCCCAAGCTTTGGGATCATAATGAGCCGCGTCAAAGTAGGCGTCGCCACTGTCGGGATAGGCGTACTTTCGGTAATCCTCCGGCAGGACGCCGTTGTTCTCCATGTACCATTCGCCGCGACCAATGCCGGAGTAGAGCCCCCAGTGAATGAACATCCCGAACTTGGCGTCCTGCAGCCAGGCCATCTTCTCATTGGAGAGCTGAGGGATGCCCTGATCGGTTTGAGGCACACGCGCTTCCAGCCGCGGCGGAACATTGGTGTCTGCCGCCTGAGAGGCAACACCGGTTCCCATCCCAAGACCGGCCATCAGCAATGCAATCCGTCGACCTAAGGTGAATGACTTCATGTGTCTCCTCGCTCCAAAACTGACCGTGCGCGACCGCCGCGGGACGGGCATCGTCCGCGGAAAGGCTAGATTCTGAAGCAGATCAGGGCGAGGTGCCAGTTGCGCCAAAAAGCTGTCGTTTTGCGACGGTCTCGGCAACCGGCGGCCGCGAGCGCTACAGCGGAAGCTCATCCTCCGGGGGCGGACCGTCGGTGACCGCGGCCAGAGCGGCGGGGTTCAGTCCGCCCTCCGCGTCGATCGCCGATGGACGAAGCGTCGGCGTTTCACCCAGCGTGCGATCACGGCGGGACAACGCATACAGGCACCCGCCGGCCGCCAGAATCGTTCCACCGCAGAAGAGGAAGCACGCCCTTCCCTGCAGCGTGTTGGGAATCAAAACGAGCAGACTCACAAAACTGCCGAACACCAGGAACAGCAGGCCCATCATGCGGTAAAGCAGGCCGTCGTAATTCACCTGCACTTCGCTGTCGGCGTGAACCGGCGTTCGCAGGGCCAGGAAAAATTCTTCGATCCGGCGGGTGTCCTGCGTAGCGCCGGCGCCTTTTGGATAAAAGAATGTCGTGGCAAAAAACCAGAGCGATCCCGCGAGCACCGCCGACAGGGTGGTGAAGGCGAGCCGCGCGTCGGGCCATTCGCGATCAAGCGACAAGGGGCGCGTCCAGCCGAGCAAATGCTGCACGTGTTCCGGTCGAAGGAAGCTTTCCGCGGTCATGGAAATGGCGAATCCCACCAACGCGCTGCTCCACGCGCTCCAGCCGGGCGTCCGTTTGTAGAAAATGCCCCACACCAGCGGCACGGCCATCGGCATCAATAAGGCGCCGGCCAGCAGGTTGCTCAGATCGAACAGCCCGATCGTGCGTAAATCGTTGAACTTCCGCCCGATCAAGACGATGGCGATGCCGAAC
>JBQCCH010000392.1:0-5911 GCA_051962375.1 Tepidisphaeraceae bacterium | reverse complement strand
AAGCCGCCCAATTCCAGCCACCAGAAATTGTGGGCTTTCACGCCGTGAATGCGGTGCGGCAGGTCTTGCGGCTTGGTGAATTTGTACGCCCAGGTGGGCGGCGTGTAGGGCTGCGGCTCATCGGTCTTGCGCAACTGGATCAACAGCGTGTTGCCCATCGTTTTCTGATCGGGCAAGGCGGGCTGAATGTCTTCGGCGAATTCCTCGCGCGCTTCGCGGCCCCAACGGATTTTCGCGCCGGACAATGGGGCGAGAATGCTGTCACCGGAGCAATCGATGAACAGCTTGGCGTGGACATCGACCCAAGTCTGGCTGGTCAGTTGCCACCCGCGCACCGAGGCGATCCGGCCGTTGCAGCAGGTGGCATCCAGCACGGAACAATTGAGGATCGTCGTAAGCCCCGGCTGAAAAAATGCCTTGCCGTAAAGCACGCTGTCCCAGATTGAGTAATTCAGCGAGGGGTTGCGATAGAGATTTTCCAGAAGAATCTCTTCCAGGATCCCCGTTTCTTTGTTGTCTTTGCCATGGGCGCCGCAAATCCACATGCGGACTTCGGACGACGCGTTGCCGCCGAGCACGGGCCGATCGTGGACCAGGCAGACGCTCGCCCCGTTTCGAGCGGCCGCGATCGCGGCACAGAGCCCCGCCATGCCGCCGCCGACGACGCAGACATCGACGTCGTGCTTTACGTGATTCAACGATTCGTGCGGCCAAGTCGTTTCATGTGGTTCGGTCATCATGGGCTATTTTCCTCGTTGCGTGCGGCCGCCCGCCCGGCGACCTGCACGTTAAAAGTATGAACGCTCCGCCGCTCGCGGCTAGACGATCCTGCGCAAAAATACTTAGACTCTGCGACATCGCACGGCCGGCCGCAAGTCGCCGTCGTGCGGATGGGAAGCAACCGCCATGCAAAGCCGCCGACAAGTTGCCGTGCTCGTGGAAAGTTCGACCGGATGGGGACGCCGGCTCATCCAGGGCATTTTGCGTTATGCGCACCAGCATGCGAATTGGCAAATCTGGGTGGAGCCGCGCGGGCGATATGAAACGGTTCGTCCGCCGCTCGGCTGGGATGGAGACGGCGTCATTGCACGGATTACCACCCGGCGGACGGCGCGAGAATTGCAGCGTTTGGGCGTTCCGATCGTTAATGTCTCGGGCATTTCCTTGCCCGGGCTGGATTTTCCGACGGTGACGACCGACCAGGCCGCCTGCACGAAGCTGGCCGCCGATCATTTTGTGGATCGGGGGTTTCAGCACTTCGCGTATTACGGGCCGCGGGGATTTTCGCCGGCGGTCGATCAGTTTCGCCATTTCGCGCGATGGCTCGCGCTGCGCGGTCGGGGCTGCGTGATGTATTCGCCGAAGCGAAATCGTGCAGGCTTCGATACCCAGCACGATGATCTGGTCGACTGGCTTCGGCGGCTGCCGAAGCCGTGTGCGATCCTGTGCTGGGGCATCCGCGGGTTGGCCCTGCTGGATGCCTGCGCCGCGGGAGGGTTCGATGTGCCGACGGACATCGCGGTGGTGTCGAGCGATTACGACGACCTTTTCAGCGAGGCTGCGAACCCGCCGATGACCGGAATCGAAACGCCCTCCGACCGCATCGGTCAGCAGGCGGCGCGGCTCCTGGATGGATTGATGCGCCGACCGCAGCGCCGGGCGAAAAAGCCGCTGTTGATTCAGCCCACACGCGTCATCGAACGTCGATCATCAAATGTGCTGGCCATCACCGATGCGGATCTGGCGGCGGCGCTGCGATTCATTCGGGATCATGACGGCGATCCGATCGACGTCGACGCCGTGCTGCGGCACGTCGCCTGCAGTCGCCGATCGCTGGAGCGGAAGTTCGAAAACCTGCTCGGCCGCTCGCCCGCGAACGAGATTCGCCGTGTTCATCTGGAGCGCGCCAAGCGGCTGCTGATCGACACCGATCTGACGATTCCGCGCGTCGCCAAGGCATCTGGCTTTGGATCGGGCGAATACATGTCGCAGGCGTTTCGCGCCAGCGTCGGCCTCACCCCGCTGCGGTTCCGCAGCCTGAACCGCGGACGCGCCGACGGTTGAGCACGCCAAGGCATTCAACGCGCTCGGCGCAAGCGTCACGGCTTCGTGATCTGAAACGTCCTCGTGATCGGGGCGGCCGACTGCAGAAGTGGTGGAATGGACCGACCCCATTGCCAGGCGACGAGCGTCACGCGCAGCGGATAGATCGCTTTCGGCGGAATCGGCGTGAACGTCAGCACGCCGGCATCATTCACTTCGGCCGGGCCCTCGCGGACGTAGTAATACACCTTCGCGCCCGCACTGGAGGTCGCCTTCAGGTCGATCGAGGCGGGCAGTGCGTTTGCAGAGACGTTGTCGATTGCGGGAAACGTGATCGTTTGAGGCTGTCCGTTCGTGTTCTTCAGCGGGAATCGCAGCTCGGCGCGTTCTTCAGAGCGCTTAAAGGTGTCGTCGCCGGGGTAGACCAGGTTGAAGCAAATGCTGTTGCTCCGCTTGGGATTGTCCATGCCGGCCCGATTGAAGCGGATCGCAAAGGTGTCGCTCGACAGTTGCTCAACAGGACCGCAAATCGGAACAATGTGCAGCCGATCGTCCTCACCCTTCGAATGGGGAATCGGATCGCCCTGCTGCACGGTGCGCGTTCCTTCGGCCAGCGTATTTTGCCAACCCGCCGGCTTTCCATCCTTGGTGGCAGGCACTTGATCCCAGAAGCCGCCGGAGAGCTTGAACGTCAGCCCATCGTCGATCGGCTCAAATTTCAAATGCACTTCCATATGGTCCGGCCGCGGCTGGACAAAGCCGTCCTTCTGTCGATACGCAAGCAAGACATTGGTCTTGTTTCGCTGAGAAGCCTGAAATGTTTCGATTGCGTGCGCCATTTCACCATCGAACGCCCAGTAGGCGTGATCGCGCTTGCCGGTGTAGTCGGCCACCGGAGCGGCGGGCGCTTCGGGCGGCTGGTCGCGACGCCAGCCGTCGTAGAGCCAGCCCATCGTGGCCGGATCGATCGTCTTGAGCGTCACCGGCCCGTCGGCGCTGGTCTTAGCAGGCAGTCGGTACTCCGCAGCCTTACGCAGGAACAAGTTGATCAGATCGATTTTTTCTTTTGAGGCTGAGAAGTGATCGCCGCCCGGTTCAACCACGTGCGAAAACGCCGCGTGCGGATGGTCCTTGAAAAAGCTTCCTTTGAGCCCGGCGTACCAACCCTTGTCGAGATTGCCGCCAATTTCGAATTCGCCCTTGGTCGTCATGCCCGGAACGCCATCGACACTGCGATGGCCCCAATTTTTCTCGGTGAAATAAGGCCACTGGCCGCTCAGGGAGAGCACGGCCAGGGTGCGGCCGGGGTTCCATGCCGCGACGCCCCACCCCCAGCTCGCCGAGGCCGAGTGCCCCACCGGCACGAGCGGCGCTTGGGCGATTTCGCGATACCCCGATTCCGCCGCCAAGTCATCCAGCGCCCGCGTCAGCACGCGGTCTTCCCCCTGGTCAAACCGGAACTCCATCGTTGCCATCGGCGGCGCGATCCAGACCAGCGCGAAATTCAAATCGCTGAGGGTCTTTCGGAACGACGCGTCCTCGAACAACTGTTCTTCCTGCATGTTCTGCACGGCAACGACCACCGCACGCACGTGCTCGCAGTGATCCGGCACCCACAGAAACGCCCGCGGATGATCCTTGGTCTCATTGGAAATCACGTCGGGCAGCGTCGCCGACCATTGATAAACATCGGCCAGCAACGGCTTCGCGAACGCTACGAGCATGACACCGGCAGACACAACAGAACGTAATGACAACATCGTTTGATTCCTGACTGAAATTGGCGCTCCAACCGTTCGCCCGCTGACTCACGCATGGATCAATCGCTACCGCGCCGGATCGGGCGCACCGTGGTAGAGAACGACTGTGGTCAGGGGCTTGAGCGACGTTCCGAGCAGCGCCTTCGCAGCGGTGCCGCTGACGAGATCGGTTCCATCCAGGAATTCCGGCGGAATCTTCCATGCAAAGGATCGGTCCTTGGAGCTGTTCACCAGAATCAGATACGGGCCATAGTGAAGTTCGTAGAACTCCGCCTTGCCGAGGAAGGGGCCCCAATCGCCGTAGGCGGGCAGTTTTGCGCCTTCGGTACGTCTGGCGATGGGAAGGATTTCGCCGGCCCAAGCCTGGTGGATCGTTTCGCCGGCGGGCGGCATGCCTCGGCCGCGGATGCCGTCAATCCAATCCGGGCGGGTGTAGGTCTTGCCGCTTTCATTCACGACGGTTTGCGTGCGGGCCGTCACAATCCGCGTGATCGAGGGCGTCTGTTCATAGATGCGGGCAACGTCATTCACCGCCCGTTCGGCACGGAAATACAGGTTCACAAAGAGACACGTCTGCCCGTGCTTGATCGCCAGCACCGCGTCCTCTTCATCCGCGAAGACAAAATCCGGCCGGCCCGGCGTCATCGGCATTCGATACGCGCTCCTGGGGAGCGTCTTCACCTTCTCGTACTCATCTACGTTCAGCATCATGCCCAAGGTATCGGGATCCTTCAGCCGGCTGCGGACGTAGGTGAAGTATTGATTGTCTTCCAGCATCTGCTGGGCCGCGCCGACGGTAATCGGATCGTCGCTGAGCATTGCGGGAATGTTCATTCGCCATTCTTCGCGCACATCCGGCGCGGTGTAAGCGCTGCCGCCGAGGGGGAAATGAGCGGTGCGGTTGTCGATCTCGCTGACGAGCTTCATGCAGCGGAAGCCGTCGCCATCAAGGCCGGGATATCTGAAGTACATGCGGGCATGCTCGATGGCCGCCAATTGCGCGCGGATCTTTGGATCGCCGGTCATCCGGGCCATATCGCAGGTAAAGCGCAGGATGGTTTCGCCGTAGGTTCCGACCCAGCCCAGTTCGCGGGAGAGCCCTTTTCGGGTGATCAGTTGATATGCATCGCCGTAAGGTTGCTCGGTGCCTTTGTCGGGCGTGTCGGAAACGAGCGCGCCGTCAGTGCGGGCATCGCTCCCGAGCCAGGGCTTGAGTCCGATCGCCTGGTAAAGGAAATCCCTCACATGCGCTTCCGGCAGCGCGTGGGCGGGATCGATGAGTTGCAGAGCCCGGTTGGCGGCGTAAATGTTCCAGTCGACGATCATCGACTGATTGGTGTAGCTCCGCCGGTGTGTCCGCCAGTAATCGACGCTCTGCTTCAGCGCCGACGCCCAGGCCGTCCGCCGGGAAATGGATTGGGTGCCTTCGACGACTTGTTCATCCAGCCGCGACGAAACCGCCGGCCAGGTTAACATCACCGCCTGCCCGAGCGGGCCGGCGCCGGGCCAATCCTTGCCGGCAAAGGCCGGGTCGTGCGCGAAATCCGCAGCCATGGAATCGCCATCCTGCACGATCTGATCGATCGTCCGTGGATCGTGATAGGTTGGCGTCCACGCGGTATTGTAAGCGTCGGCCATCAGCGTCAGCCGTGCGGCGCGATCCCGCTGACTCCCGGAATGCCCGGCCGGTACGGGTTTGGCCAGCAGGCGGTTCAAGCGATCGATCACGATCTGCTTCGATTGGGCGATCACCTCCTCACCCGCATCCGTGCGAACGGCAGCGGTCGGCATGGCGCCCTGCTTCTCGTTGGCGTCGGGCACATAGCGCGGGTTGGTATGCGTGTAGATGCGATAAATCGACCGCGACGGACGGGCAAAGTCTTTCTGGTACTGCGCGAAATTTTGCCCGTAGGGCCACATGCGCCCTAAGGCGGCGATCCGTAATGTGACCGTTGATTTGCCGCGCGTCAGAGACATCGGCAACGGTACGGTCTGATAGAAAAATCGGCCCGGGGCTTCGGCTTCGTCGTCGCACTGGTTGAGGACGTCGTAATCCCCCTCATGTCGATAGCCAACCTGCAGCCCGTTCGCATACAAGATAAGCCGGC
>JBQCCH010000391.1:0-4271 GCA_051962375.1 Tepidisphaeraceae bacterium | reverse complement strand
TTCCCGAGCCGTCGGCGATGGCGCTGCTGGCGGGCGCGGGCCTGATGGTGATGCGCCGACGCGGCGCACGCGGCTAAGCGGTTTGCCGTATTGGCCTGGCGTCTGGTCCCCTCTCCTGGCGTGTCAGGAGAGGGGCGAATTACACCAGCTTTTCCGCGATTTGCACCGCATTGGTCGCAGCGCCCTTGCGGATCTGGTCGCCGGCGACGAACAGCTCGATCCCCCGGCCGTCATCGCGGCTGATGTCCTGGCGGATGCGGCCGACCAGCACCAGGTCCTGGCCGCTGGCTTCGAGCGGCATGGGGAAGTGGTTTTCTTCGATCCGGTCCACCAGCTTCACGCCGGGGGCTTTTTCCAGGATTTTGCGCACGCGATCGGGCGTCATCGGCTGGCTGAATTCCAAGTTGATGCTCTCGCAGTGCGCCCGCGGGATCGGCACGCGCACGCAGGTGGCGGCCACCATGATCTTGGCGTCGCCGAAGATCTTGCGCGTCTCCTTCACCATCTTCATTTCCTCTTCGTTATAGCCTTCCGGCCCAATGGCGGTGTTGTGGCTGAAGAGGTTGTTGACGATCTGGTGCGGGAACTTCTCTTTCACGATCGGCTCGCCGGCCGCGTGCTGCTTCATCTGGTTTTCCAACTCGTACAACCCCCACGCCCCCGCGCCGGAGACGGCCTGGTACGTGCTGACGATGATCCGCTTGATCTTGTTCGCCTGGTGCAGCGGCCAGACCGGCACGTTCATGATGATCGTGCTGCAATTCGGGTTGGCGATGATCCCCACGTGCTTCTTGATCGCTTCCGGATTCACTTCCGGCACCACCAGCGGGATGCCTTCCTTCATCCGGTAGGCCGATGAGTTGTCGACCACCACCGCGCCGGCTTTCACCGCGCTGGGGGCGTATTCCTTGCTGATCGACCCGCCGGCTGAGAACAGGGCGATCTGCACGTCGTTGAAGCTGTCGTGCGTCAGGGCCTCGATGACGTAGTCTTTCCCCTTGAACGTCGCGGTCTTGCCGGCGCTGCGCGGGCTGGCGAGCAGCTTCAGCGTCTTGATCGGGAAGTTGCGTTCCGCCAGAACATTCAGGAACTCCTGCCCGACGGCGCCAGTGGCGCCCACGACGGCTACGTTAACGGCCATGACTCTCTCCTAAAACACGATGAGCAACAGACCCCGCCGACAACTCCAACCCACGCCGACCAACGTCACCGCAACCGCCACGCTCGGCGGTCACTTCGTCGTCGTCTTGCGCTGGGTCGTGGTCATTGCGGTTCTGCTGCTCAGGAAATCCGACAAAAATCGAGCCGTGGATTATGCAGCCATCCGCCCGGCAACACAAGCCGCACCGCGGCGTGCCGATCGCGCCGGCGGCGGGGTTTTTTCGCGCCGTCCCGTGAGGAAAACGGTATAACACCCGTCCCAAAGGAAACGGACACGGATGTTCGAACGCCGCCTTCATGTTTTACTGCTGTTTCTCGCGTTTTTCTGCGTCGTGGTGGCTGTGCGCGCCGTCACGCTGCAGGCGCTGCAGCGGTCGGTCTGGGAGGACAAGGCGTCGCACAACCTGATCGACGAAGAGCAACTCCCCACCACGCGCGGCCGCATCCTGGACGTCAAAGGCCGGGAACTGGCCATCGATCAGCCCTGCATCGATGCCTGCGTCGATTACCGCGCGATCCCGTTCGAGCCCGATTCCGCCTGGGTGCGCAACACCGCCCGATCGCGCTTGAAGCTGAAGATCGACCATTTCAATGAATTGCCCCTGTCCGATCGCAAAAAGCTGCTGGACAGCGAGATGATCCGCGTGAAGGACGACATCAACACGATGTGGTCCGACCTGGCGCGGCTGTCGAAGCAGACGCCGGAGCAGATGGACGAAATCCGCCGGCAGATCGTCCGGCAGGTGGAGACGCGCCGTCGGCTCGTCTGGTATCGCAAGTACAAGTCCGCCGCCGCCTCGCAGCCGAGCGAGCCGCGGTGGTATGACTGGCTGGTCGGCAAAACGCAGGTCACGCTCGACAATTTCGCCGACGTGCACGTGGCCGAGGAAACGCAGCAGCAGGTGATCCTGCCGCACATCGATTACGCCCTGCGGAACGAGCTGAACCGCAACATCGACCATTACCCCGGCCTGAAGCTGCGGGAGGGCGTCACGCGCGTGTACCCGAATGGCGCGGTCGCCTGCCAGGCGATCGGCCGATTGGCGCCGGTGACGCCGGACGACATCGTCAACGATCCCAACGCCGACGATTCGCTCGCCAAGTACGACGCCAGCGACCGCATCGGGCGCGAGGGCATGGAGCGCATGTTCGAAGAACGCCTCCGCGGCACACGCGGCCTGCGCGTGACCGACGACGACGGCAAAGAAATCCCCGGCAAATGCGTCGCCCCCGTGCCCGGGCAGGATGTCCACACCACGATCGACATCAAGCTCGAAGCACAGATCGAGCAGGCGTTCAAGAACGTGTCGTTCGTGGTCAACACCTCGCTTCCGATGCAGCAGATCGAAATGCCGGGCGCGGCCGTCGTGGTGGACGTGCCCACCGGGCAGGTGCGGGCGCTGGTCTCCTGGCCGACGTATGACTTGAACGCCTTCGACGACCTGTTCCCCAAGCTGGTGAAAGACGCGATCAACCGCCCGCTGATGAACCGCGCGACGATGATGGCCGTCGAGCCCGGGAGCACGGTGAAGCCGATCGTGGGCATCGGCGCGATCACGTCCGGCGTCATCAAGCCGATGGACACCATCCGCTGCGACGGGTTCCTGACCATCGGCAATCACACCTACACCACCTGGGGCAAGTGCTGGACCCAGGAGATGTATCACATGTCGCACATGCAGCTGTCGAATCCGCCGCCCAGTCCGGATCTGACTTTCCCCGAGGCGTTGCAACGGTCGTGCAACGTGTTCCACGAAACGCTGGGCTATCGGCTGGGGATCGGGGGGCTCAGTTACTGGTTCGACAAGTTCGGACTCGGCCGGCCGACGGGGATCGGGCTGCCCGAAGCGAAAGGCCTTCTGCCCGACAGCGAAGCGGTGCCGCCGGCGCAGCGCCTGATGCGCACGTGCGTCGCGGGCATTGGCGAAGGGCACGTCGCCGCCACGCCCGTTCAGATGGCGAATGTCGCCGCCACCATCGCGCGCAACGGCTTCTGGATGCGCCCGACCCTGCAGCCGGATAAGAAGAATCCGCCCATCGATCTTCACCTTAATCCTGAAGCCGTCGCCGAAGCGCATGAAGGGATGAAAGAAGTCGTCAACACGCCCGCCGGCTCGGGTTACATCGCCCGCATGCGGGAGCTGATTTATTCCGGCAAGACCGGGTCCGCGCAGACGTCGGCCTTCACGGTGACGCGGCGGGACGACGACTACAAACCGCTGCGCGACGAGCGCGGCCGGGTGATCCATGACCTGATCCCGCTCGGCCATTACGGGGAGCCGAATCCGCAAGCGCCCTGGTACCGCGCGATCGGCGACAAGCAGGAAAAAACGCCCGCGCACGGGTGGATGATCGGTTACGCCCCGTCGGATCATCCGAAGATCGCGTTCGCTGTCCTGGTTGAATATGGCGGCGGCGGGGGGACGGCGGCGGGGAGCGTTGTTCGCCAGTTGCTTGATGCCTGCATCCAGCAAGGCTACCTTCAGCCCGACGCGGCCAACTAGCCGTTGGGCCGCCGGGCTCGCCGCGTTCACGTGTGCGGCTTCTGACAACGCGGATCCTTCATTCAACCGATCGTAACGATGCCCAACCCCGACCCTCGACCTCTCTCCGCCCCGGCCAAGCGCCGCGCCTGGGCCGAATTGCCCGTGCGCGCGTGGCTGGCGATGACCGTGTGCCTGCTGGTGGCGGCCATCATCCTGGCATCGACGCGCATCGGCGCGTATGTGCAGGAGCGCCGCGTCGTTGAAACGGGAACGCCGGTGGAGGGCGTCATCACCGCGATCGGCATGAGCGGGGCACGGGAAGGGTCGCGCGATGAAGTGCAGCACGTCACGCTCCGCTACACGCCCCCCGGCGGCACGCAGCCGTTGGAAGCCGACGGCGATCTGCCGCGCAAGCCCGAGTCGATGATCTCGCTGAAAGACGTCCTGCACGTCAAGATCGACCCCGATGCCCCTCGCTTCTGGACCGAGCGCGACGCGCCGCCGCCGGTGTCGACGATTCTGGTCACGCCCGGGCTGTGCCTGATGGTCGGCGTGCTCAGCTTCTTCATCGCATGGATGCGGCGGAACCGCGTGCTGCGCGTGGCGGCCCGGGGGGAGCGGGTG
>JBQCCH010000390.1:0-2600 GCA_051962375.1 Tepidisphaeraceae bacterium | reverse complement strand
CCCCTTGGCGATCATGATCAGGCTGCCGCCGTGGGATTGGAACAGGTCGGTGAAGGCATCCATCCGCCCCGCCGTCGTCGGGCCGAAGCTGCCGCTGGGCATCCCTTCGGGGGTTTTCGCCGGGCCGGCGTAGTAGATCGGGTGATCCTTGAAATACTGCGGCATCGGTTGGCCGGATTCGAGCATCTGCCGGATCCGGGCGTGGGCCGCATCGCGGGCGACGATCAGTGTGCCGGTGAGTTCGACCCGCGTCTTCACGGGGAACTTGCTCAGGATCGCCCGCACCGCATCCATGCCGATGTTCAGGTTGATCTTCACCGGCGCCGCCAGCGCGGGTGCTTCGGCCGGCAGATACTGCTGCGGCTCGAATTCCAGTTGTTCCAGGAAAACCCCCTCGGCCGTGATCTTTCCCTTGATTTGCCGATCCGCCGAACACGAAACGCCCAGGCCGATCGGGCAACTGGCCGCGTGACGCGGCATGCGGATCACGCGAACATCGTGGGCGAAGTATTTGCCGCCAAATTGTGCGCCGATCTTGGATTCGCGGGCGATCTCCAGGATGCGTTGTTCCCACGCCAGGTCGCGAAACGCGCGCCCGCCGGGCGAGCCGGTCGTGGGCAGATGATCCAGATACTTGCAGGAAGCCAGTTTCACGTACTTGAGGTTCGCTTCCGCGCTCGTGCCGCCGACGACAATCGCCAAGTGGTACGGCGGGCAGGCACTGGTGCCCAGGTCCTTCAGCTTGGATCGGACGAACGCCTCAAAATCCTTGTCATTCAGCACCGCCGGCGTCGATTGATAGAGATAGCTCTTGTTCGCCGACCCGCCCCCTTTGGCGATGAAGAGGAACGAATAGCCATTACCCTTGTCGGCCATTAGGTCGATCTGCGCGGGCAGGTTGTTCGCGGTGTTTTTCTCCTTGAACATCTCCAGCGGCGCGAGTTGGCTGTAGCGAAGATTGCGTTCCTGATACGTCTCCCAGATGCCGCGGCTCAGGGCCTCGGCGTCGTCGAAATCGGTGAAGACGAACTGCCCCTTCTTCCCCAGAACGATGGCGGTGCCCGTGTCCTGGCAGCTCGGCAACTGCCCCGCCGCCGCCACGACCGCATTTTGAAGCTGCGTGTAAATGACGAACCGGTCGTTGTCGCTCGCTTCAGGGTCGGCCAATTCCTCGGCCAGCTTCTTCAGGTGGGCCGGGCGATAGTAGAAGTTGATGTCGCTGAACGCCTGCTTCGCCAAGAGCCACAGCGCCTCCGGCTGCACCTGCAACATTGATCGGCCGTTGACGTCGATTGTCGAAACAAATTCGCCGCTGAGTTTGCGATACTGCGTGTCGTCCGGGCCGAATTGGAAGGTGGGTTCGTACGTGAAAGTCGCCATGACCCGGGCATCTTATCGCGCGGCGATCGTTCCAGCACGCTGGCGGAATCATCGAGCGACGGCCTGTCATGGCACCTCAAGAGAAGGCGGCAAGCTATTGCCGCGGAGGGCCTTCGCGTAAACTAAAATGCAACCCGGGGCGATGATGTTCGATCGGCTTTTCACTCGCTTGTTCGGCGCACACACGCTGGACGAGCCTTCGCGTCATTGGATCCACCAGCAATGGCTCTTTTTGGCCCGCGAGTTCGGCGCGACGCGCTTCATTGACAGGCCTCTGATTGAACCGACTGACGAATTTTTTCCCGACGCTTACGACACTTCCGACCTCAGTGTCCAAAAGTTGTTTCGCCGCGTTTGCGAACACATGGAGGCCGACCCCGCTCGCATCACATTGCGTTTGTTTGACAATCAGCAACGATTCACGCTCATCGGCGGCGACGGAATTTCGCTCGGCGTTGCAAACGGAACGTTTCAGAGCGAGGGAGACCGATTCGTCATCCGCCTGGAGCGCAACAACATTCATACGCCCATGCAAGCGGTCGCGACGTTGTCTCACGAGGTCGCTCACTTCAGGCTGATCGGCGAACGGGGCATCGCCCCATCACGCTGGGACAATGAATTGCTGACCGACCTGTGTGCGGTCTTTCTAGGTTTCGGCATCTTTCGTGCTAACGCCCCCGCTTACGCCCCGCCGCGTGGAGAGGTTTGGCCGGGAACGACTTTGAAACGTGCGGAATATATGTCGCTTCCGATGTATGGTTATGTGCTCGCGCTGTTGGCAACACTGCGATGCGAGGAAAAGCCCCGGTGGGCGCGACACCTGCGCGGCGGCGCGAAGTCAGAGTTCACGGCGGCACTTCGCTTGATGCATCAGTGCAAGCACGTGTAAACGGGGTCTTCTATGCACCAGTCCTTTTTTTGGTCGCGCCTTTGCGTGATCGTGTTCATCATCGGCCTGATGCTCAGCGGCCTGACGGCGATGCCGGTGCGAGCGGAGATGGATGGGCTGGCGCGGGGGTTGGGCTTTACGCACATCCATGATCCGGCCGCCGCGCCGTCGGCGGCGATCGCGTGGCTCGTGCGCGTGCGCGAAGCCATCATCGACACCGATACCCGCTACCCCTTCCTCTTCTATGGCTACGACTGGCTTGCCTTCGGCCATCTCGCAATCGCGCTGGCGTTCGTTCCCGCTTATCGCGATCCGGCCAGGCACCGCTGGC
>JBQCCH010000389.1:0-3198 GCA_051962375.1 Tepidisphaeraceae bacterium | reverse complement strand
TCGCTTGCCGCCAATCCCTCACCCGGGAGGAAACGCGCGCGGTTTTTTCCGCGATCATGTCGGGCGAGGTGCCTGAAACGCAGACCGCCGCCCTGCTGATGGGATTGGCCGTCAAGGGCGTGGCGGCCGACGAACTCATCGGCGCCGCCACCGCCATGCGCGAGCGGGCGGTCGTCATCCCGCATGACGAGTCCGAGCCGTTGCTGGATACCTGCGGCACGGGGGGCGACATCAAGGGCACCTTCAACATCTCCACCGCCGCCGCCATTCTGGTGGCCGCCTGCGGGGTGAAGGTCATCAAGCATGGCAACCGGTCGGCCAGTGGAAAATTCGGTTCCGCCGACGTGCTTGAGCGCCTGGGCCTGAACCTTGACCTGCCGCTTGAGCGGCTGCGGGATTGCCTGGCTGAAGTCGGCATCTGCTTCGCTTTCGCCCGCAACCACCACCCGGCCATGAAGCACCTGGCCGCCGTTCGATCGGCACTGGGCATCCCGACCATCGTCAATTTGCTCGGCCCCCTCTCGAACCCCGGCGGCGCGAAGCACCAGCTGATCGGCGTCTTTTCCCCGCAAGCCACCGAGCTGATGGCCCGCACGCTGCTCGCGCTCGGCAGTCGCCGCGCCTGGGTCGTCCACGCCGACGACGGCCTGGACGAACTCTCCACCCTCGGGCCCACCCAGGTGTGTGAAGTTTCCGACGGCGGCGTCCATCCATGGACGCTCCATCCCGAATCGCTCGGGCTGAAGCGTCCGGAATTGTCGGAGTTGCAAGTCGATTGCGTCCACACGTCGGCCGACATGATTCGCGACATTTTCAACGGCAAACGAGGACCGGCCCGCGACATCGCCGCCCTCAACGCCGCCGCCGGTCTGGTCATCACCGGCAAGCAGCGGAATCTTGCCGACGCGCTCCAACGCGTTGATGCCGCCATTGAATCCGGAGCCGCTCAGCTTACGCTGACACGGCTGATTGAATTCGCCTGATCGCTTCGGCGACAGGATTCTTTTTCGGGGAACGAGGACGCTTCGGCGAACGGGAATGAGCAGCGAAACCAACCCCACACCGCCCGCTGCGACACCTCGTGGACTCGACGCCCTGATCTGGGCCAACCCCTCCCCCTTCACGCGCGGGCTCGAACGCTGGCGACACGTTTTTTTTATCCTGCTGGTCCTCTTCATCCTCATTCCCTTCAACGGGCAATGGCGACTGGGGTTGGACAGCTCCATTTACCGCGGCGTCGCCCAAAGCCTCGCCACCGGGCACGGCTACACGTTCGCCGGCCGCGCCCAGACCCAGGTTTATCCCGGCCTCCCGTTCCTGCTGGCGGGGCTTCAAAAAATCACCGGCTCGGCCAGCGTCATTTCCGCCGCTGATCGTCATGAACGCCATGTCGCTCCTGACGCTCTGGGTCGTCTACCACCTCATCCGCCTGCGCTACCCCATCTGGATCGCCGTCGTCGTCACCTGCGGCGTGGGGATCAACGCCCGCTACGTGCAGCAGGCGCAGGAAATCATGACCGACACCCCGTTCCTGCTCGGCTGCGTGACGGCCATGCTCGGATGGGAACGGCTCGGCGCGGTCACCACGCGCCGGGGCATGGTCACCTCCACGCTCATCCTCATCGTCGGCCTGTTCCTGGCGGCCACCATGCGTCCCACCTTCTGGGTGCTCGCGGTCGCGTGGGTGGCTTCCGCGGGGTGGAACATCGTCTGGCGCCGGGAAAAACGCAGCATGATCGCGATGGCCGCCCTCGCCGTCGTCCTGTGTGCGTTTTTGCTGCTCGATCCGCGGTTCCATGGGATGAATCTCCTGCAGGGGAGCTACGAAAAACAGTTCGTCCAGAACCTCTACTCGCTGCCCGAGCACATCCGCGAGAACGCTCCCGCCCTGTTCACCCGCGAATTGTGCGAGGCCTTCTTCGGCGAGCCGATGGCCTGGTTCGGGCCGCTCTTTTCCCTCGGCCTGCTCGCCGGCGCCGCGCTGGTCGCACGTCGCCAGCCCGTCTGGGGGCTTCAGGTTTTCATCCTCACGGGCATCATGCTGATGCTCTCGGAAATCCCCCGCTACTACCTCATGGTCCTGCCCACGCTCTGGCTCGGCTATGTGCTGATCCTGCTGGTCATCCTGCAAAAGTGCTCCACCCTTCGCCGCGACGTCCTGCTGTTTTTCTTCTTCTCGCTCGCCAACTTCATGAACGGCGGCACCATCGTGATGTCGTTCATCCCCGAGCAGCACAACCGCGATTTTCTGAAGTCCTACCGCCACGGCGCTTATGTCCCCATCGTCAAACTCGCCAACGCCCTGCACGACCGCATGCAGCCCGGCGACAACGCGATCGGCCCGGTGGGCCAGGTCCTGAGTTTTCTCAGCGGTCGCAATGTCCTCAACGGAAAGCTCCTGGGCTTTGAAACCCAGGGCATCACCAAGCATCCCGCTCTCGTCGCCGCCGCCGATCCCAAGTTCCTTGTCGGTCCTGTCAGCCTGTACGACAACAAGGACCCGGCGATCTATCGGCTGCTGACCCACGGCGTCATCGTCCCGGGCATCCTGCTCGAAAAAATCGACGACATGTGGATTTCCCGCGTCAGCATCAAGGTCCCCACGACCGACTGGCGCAACCTGCCGACCACGCGCCCGTACGCCCTGGCGGATCGTCCGCCGAAGCATCACATGACCCCCGAGGAAATCGCCCGCCGCGCCCGCAAGGCCAAGCGCCAGCTCCTCGCCGAGCGCGCCGCACGCCGCGCCCGCAACGCCCGCAAGCTCCGTCGCCTCCGCCGCGCCGCCGCCACCCAGGACGCCACCCAACCGAGCCCCGCGCCGACCCCCCAGCCCAGCCCCGCCACTCAGCCTGCCACCCAGCCCACCACGTGGGCCGTCCCGTTGCATCACCTGGGTCTGCCCCTTTTCGATCCCCACCCCGCCGCCCCCGCGCATCCCCAGGCCTAAGTCAAAAAAATCACCCCTCGGCCGGTCCTGCCATTTTTCTTTTCATTTTCACCCCGATTTCCGCCCCAACCCCCGGCCCGGCCAAGGCTTCCAAACCCACCCCACATGAGCGCCAGCGCAACGGCCCTTGCCCAGCCCGCCACACCACTTATCGCACGCAAAACAAACACGTCGCGCCCCCCCAGCCCCCCTTACGCAGTACGCAATACGCAGTAAACCCCCGGTCCACGCACCCCAAAAAAATATCA
>JBQCCH010000388.1:0-7301 GCA_051962375.1 Tepidisphaeraceae bacterium | reverse complement strand
GATGCCGGTGTCCCGCACCTCGATCGTGATCCAGTCCTGGCCGTCGCGTGGCTGCTGCCGTGCCGCGATGGTGATCGCGCCGTGCCCGGTGACCTTGTTGGCATTGCTGGCCAGATTGAGGAGCGCCTGCCGGAACCGCGTCTGGTCCGCGTGGATCGCGCCGAGGGTCGGCGGACAATCCACCACGATGCGATTGCCGTTCTTCGCCGCGAGCGGCTCGATTGTCTTGACGACATCGTCGACCACCGGGCCGAGCGAGAACCATTCGAGGTGAAGCTCCATCCGGCCGGCCTCGATCTTGGACAGATCGAGGATGTCGGTGATCAGCGAGAGCAAGTCATTGCCGGCCGCCTGAATCGTCGATGCATATTTGACCTGCTCGGGCGTGAGATTTCCCTCGCGATTGTCCGCCAGCAATTTTGCCAGGATCAACGACGAGTTCAGCGGCGTCCGCAACTCGTGCGACATGTTCGCCAGGAAGTCTGACTTGTACCGACTCGCCTGCTCCAGCTCGCGCGCCTGCGCTTCGAGCGATGCCTTGGATTTCGCCAGTTCGTCCCGCTGGCCCTCGAGCAGCTGCGTCTGCTCTTCCAATTGCGAATTGGTCTGCTCCAGCTCCGCCTGTTGCAATTCCAACCGCGTAGCCGCTTCCTTGAGCGCCCGGCTTTGCTCTGCCAGTTCTTCGTTTGATACCCGCAGTTCTTCGCCTTGCGCTTGCAACTCCTCGGTTTGTCGCTGCGTCTCTTCCAGCAGTTCCTGCAGCCGCGTTCGATACTTCGAAGACCGCACGGCGATCGCCACGGGTTCGTTGACCCGATCGAGCAAGTCGCGATCAAGCTCAGCGAAGTTCTGGAAGAAGCTCAATTCCAAAATCGCGTTGACCACGCCATCGACTTGCATCGGGCAAATCACGACATGCCTCGGCCGGCTCCGTCCGAGTGCGGATCCTATCGCGAAATAGTCATCGGGCGGCCGATCCAGCTTCAGCAATCGACCTTCGCGAGCCGCCTGACCGACCAGCCCTTCGCCGGCGAGAAATCGATCCGGAAGCCCATTTTCCGCGGGGATCGCATAGGTTGCCGTCCGGTGATACACACCCGCGTCCTCGACGAATAATGCCCCCGCGTGGGCGTTTAAGTAGTGAGCAAGCTGCTTAAGAATATTTTCCGAAAGCTGTGTCAGCTTTTGTTCGCCGACGATCTGCTGGTTCAGCGAGGTCAGCCCGGTTTGCAGCCATTCCTCGCGCCGAACGCGCAACTTGTATTGGATGAACCCATGCCCCACCATCGCGAGCGCCCAGATGGCAATCAGCCCGAAGGAGCGATTGATCATCGTCCAGGAATTCGTCGCGCCCGGAGCGTCGGTGAAAAACGTCAGGACGATCAGCATCGTCGCCACGAACGCCGTTAAAGGCGGCACGATCGGGCGCCAAACGAACAGCGACAGGCCCACCGGCAAGATATAAATGACCCAAACCGCGATCCCTCGCGGGGTGTAGAAATCCGCCACGAGAACCGCCGCCATCGCCAGTGCGATCGCCAGATAGATCGCCAGCGTGGATTTTTGCTCAAAACGCCGCATAAACTGCATCCCTTGTGAACAACGACATCAAACCCCATTCGCGCTGGCGGACCAACCACGCTGGGCATCGATTTGAAGTGCGCCGAATATAGTGGCGGATGTACTGAAAACCAGTCGATCGCACCATCAACCGGCTCTGCTCCCGGGCTGCCGGCCTTCACTCTGCCAGGCGACGCTCATTCCCATCGCGCCGCGTGATGCCGTCACGGTCCATCCGCTCCAGCAACGGCACCATCACCCGGCGGTTTGATCCCAGTAACGTTTTCAATACGGAGACCGTTCCGCCGCCCTTCGCGTGAAGATGCGACCGAATCCGCTCCGCCGCGGCGGCATAAGCGTCGCCGGCGATCAATACGCCGCCTCCCAAGTCGACGATATCGCCCGCCGCGATCAAAAACCTGACTGCCGCCGTTGCCATATCGGTGGTGCAAAGCTCCTTGAGCGACGGCGGATCAAATGACGCTTTCCGCAGCCGCGCCAGGCACGCCTCGCCGGCCGCCGCCATGCGTGCCGGCAGCGCCGGCCGATAGCCGACACGCCGAAGGGCATGTCCCGTTCGTTCGCAGTCGCGGACCAATAGGTCATCGAACATCGCCGTGCACACCGAATCAACGACGGCAGCAGTCCGAACCACCTTCAGCGATTGCCTCACGAACGATTGCAATTCACCCGTCGGCATTCCCGGCTGCTGCGGATGAGCCTGGTGAAATTGCTCAATCAAGCCGAGCAAATCACTTCGCAAATTGTTCCATGCGTTGGCCAAGCTGATCGCACAACCGGCACGGCGGATCTCCCCCGATTTCTCCAACCCGGCGATCGCGGCATCAAATGCGGAATCGCTCACCTCGCACACGGCGCGAAGGCTTTTCAAGTCGACGAATCGGTCTCGCTGCACCGCAGACTGAACGAGGACCGACACCTCATCAGGAGCGGCACTCCGTTGTCGCAGAAGCTGCTTCTGGCCCTCATCGCGCCGCAGCCCCCCGCGCCGGAAGTGCGGCATGGGATCGAGAATCACGCCACCGCACAACGTGCGCTGTTCCGAAGGTGACCGCAAGACGATCCGATCCCCGAGCGTCACGAGCACGCCCCGCTGCAAGGTGAGCCGCGCCAAGCACGTCTCACCCGCCGACAAAGCATGCTTGTCCAGCAGCCGAACACGTGCGACCACGACGGCCGTCCCGTGATGGACTTTCACTTCCGCGCCATCCCGCAGCATCTGCTGCTGGCTGCGGCCGACCTCGCGCGGCAGGGCGTGCAGTCGCACATCCACCACGCGGGCGATGACGCCTACCCCGTCCACCGTCGCAATCTCTCCCCGCTTGACGCCGCGAGGGTCGTCCATCGAGTGCGGCGACAGCTCCGGCGTATTCAGAGCAACGCGCATACCCGGCACGGCGATATCAATCGGCCGACGATCCGTCTGGATGGCTCGAAGGTGCGCCCGCGTGCCGCTCGGTTGCAGAATGATCGACTGGCCGCGGGAAAAGCTGCCGCCCACCAACGTTCCCGTCAGCACCGTGCCCGCACCCTTCGCTCGAAACACACGATCCACGAACAAACGGGGCCGCCCCAGATCGGGCGGCGGCGGCATCGCACTGAACAGCTCGACCACCGCCTCACGCAACTCCGCCAGGCCGGCTCCGGTTTTAACCGACGTTGCAATGATTCGAGCCTCCGCCAGTGGAGTTCCCCGCAGCCGATCGCGAATCCGACGCGTAGCCGCATCTAAATCGACGACCGTGTCGCTCTTGGTCAGCGCCACCACGCCGCGCCGCAGGCCCAGGTAGGTCAGGATTTGCAGATGCTCTTCGGTTTGCGGCATCCAGCCATCATCCGCCGCGACCACGAGCAGTGCGGCATCAATGCATCCGACCCCGGCGACCATATTCTTGACGAAATCTTCGTGCCCGGGCACGTCGACAATGCCGATCCGCAGCGTCGCTCCGCCGGGCCCTTCCAATTTCAGGTGCGCGAAACCCAGGTCGATCGTGATCCCCCGCTTTTTCTCTTCCGGCAGGCGATCGGGATCAATTCCGGTCAGCGCCTCAACAAGCGCACTCTTGCCATGATCGACATGTCCCGCGGTGGCCAATACAAAGGACAATTCGCTCACGCCACGCTCTCCGCAAGCCGCCGCAACGCATCAATGACCATGCAATCCTGGGAGGGGAAAATCGTTCGCAGATCAAGCCGCAGGTGTTGATCCGCGACATACCCGATGACGGGTGGCCGACCGCGACGCAATCGAGCCGCCAATTCATCCGGCCCGACGGACGGCGAGCGAATGTCCAAAGTGATAGACGGGATCTCTGTGGCGGGCAGTGATCCGCCCCCCACCCGAGCCATTCCGTTGCCGACTTTGACATGAAGCTTGCCGTCTCGGAGTGCGTCGACGATAGGCTTCGCCCGCTCCCTGAGATCCGGCTCGCCGATCCGCAGCATCTCATGCACAGGCGGGCTGCCGATGTCGCCGGCTAACAGTTGATCGACCGTCGCCTGCATCGCGACGGTCGTAATTTTGTCGACGCGCAACGCCCGATAGAGGGGCGACCGCTTCAAGCGCGCGACAGCATCCGCGCGGCCCGCAATCACCCCCGCTTGCGGCCCGCCGAGCAGCTTGTCACCGCTGAAACAGACCAGGTCGGCTCCCGCCTTCAGGATTTCGCCGGGGGTCGGCTCGTGAACCGAATGTTTGCCAATGTCGCGCGTTTCGAAAACCGCTCCGCTTCCCAGATCCTCAACGAATGGAATCGAGGCCGCCCGCGCCACCATTGCAAGCTCGGAGGTCGGGGGCGAAGCGACGAAGCCTTCCATGTAAAAATTGCTGCGATGCACTTTCAAAATCATCGCGGTTTCAATATTCAGCGCGCTGCGATAATCCTCCAGAGTGGTCTGGTTCGTGGTCCCGACCTCGTGCAGCGTCGCGCCGGCAGCCTCCAAAATCTCGGGCACGCGAAAGCCGCCGCCGATCTGGACTAGCTCGCCGCGAGAAATCACCACCCGCGTGCGGTTCGGCCGATCGATCAAGGCGTTGAGGATCAGAACAAGCCCCGCCGCGCAGTTGTTGACGAGCATCGCGCTCGGCGCTTCGCAAAGAATCGCGAGCATTTGCTCGACATACTCGCAGCGCTTCCCACGCTCGCCGGCGGCCACATCGTATTCCAGCGTGTTGTATTGCGTTGCAACATCAACCACGGCTTGCGCGGCCGCCGCACCGAGAGGGGATCGCCCAAGATTCGTGTGAATAATAACGCCCGTGCCATTGATGACAGGCCGCAATCGCGATTCGGAGAGCCGCCGAGCGATCGTGCTGATCTGCTGCAACAACGCATCGTGCGGAATCGGCGCTGCGGGCGGCGATGCTCTCAATTCCGCCAGCGATCGCCGGACGATTGCCACCAGCGCGGGTCGCGGCAACTCGATCGGCTGCAACTCGCGCACAACTGCGTCGACGGAAGGAATCCAGCCTAAGTCACCAGCCATTGCCCAATCCCGATCTAGGTCAAACCACGCGAATTTCCGGCCTGCCGCGAACGATTTTACCGATGATCGCAGCCGACAGCGTTCGATGCGAAGTGAGAATTTTTTGCACCGCAGCCCAACGCTTCGGCGCAACGCAAAGCAGCAGCGGCCCGCTCGTCTGAGCGTCGGCCAGCAGAACGCGAAGCCGCTGCGGCACCTTGCCCCAATCCACGAACGCATCGGCGGCTTGCAGATTGGCCTGGGTTCCGCCCGGCACGCACCCGGCTTCGATCAGTTCGCTCACTTCCTTCGCAATCGCCGGCACCGCGGTCGCGACAATTTCGGCAGCCACGCCGCTGGCGCGAACGACATTGCCGAGGTGTCCGGTCAGGCCAAAGCCCGTGACGTCCGTCGCACACCGGATCAGCCCCGCCTCGGCCAGGTCGGCGCCGGGTGTGTTCAGCGTGGTCATGACGCGGACGGCCTTTCGCGCAGCGGTTTGCGATGCCAGGCCGCGCTTGATTGCCGTAGTGATCAGACCCGTGCCGAGCGGCTTCGTCAGCACCAATAAATCACCCGGCCGGGCCTTGGTGTTCACTAGAATTCGCTTGGGGTGCACCGTTCCGGTCACGCTCAATCCGTAGATCGGCTCGGCCGCCTTGATCGTGTGGCCGCCAATCAACGCGCACTCGGCTTCATTAGCCTTTGCCGCCCCGCCGGCAAGAATTCGAGCGATGGTTTTGGCGTCCAATTTATCGGCAGGAACGCCCAGCAGATTCAAACCCGTCAGCGGCCGCCCCCCCATCGCATAGATGTCGGACAATGCATTCGTCGCGGCGATCTGCCCGAACGCATAGGCGTCATCGACGATCGGCGTGAAAAAATCGACCGTTTGAACGATCGCAAGATCAGACCGCAAGCGATAAACGCCCGCGTCGTCGAAATGAGAGGCATCGACCAGCAATTCTGGGGATCGGTGCGACGCACCTTTCGGCAGTCGTTTCAAGACGTCCGCCAGCATCGTCTGACTGAGCTTTGCCGCGCATCCGGCACAACTCGCGAGCGACGTGAGCCGGACTGGCTCCGCGCGACTCTTTTTGCGTTTGCCCGTTTCCATCAGTGTTTCTGCCCAGCGGTCGAAGGTGATGGTTCGATATGGAACGCGTGCTGGATGTTGGAACTCGCGTACAGCTTTCCATCCACTTCCACGTAGGGATACACAAAGAAATTGACCGGCGGCCCCGACTGGCGCGGGATCAGCGTCAGGTCACGCCCGGTCGTCAGCATCACGCGATCCGCATCCAGATGGCCGAAGAGATAGTTTCGCTTCTCCGGGTGTTGATTGGCCTCCGAAATATCGACCGGAATCCAGCCATGATGCTCGGGCTTAAACCAGGCCCAGCAGTGATAGCCGGCGATATCTGCAGCGGCATCGCCCGAAGGGAGCGCAAAGCCAATCTCAAACTTGGCCGGCAGGTGTTCCGTGCGAGCCAGGGCAATGAAGAGACTATGGAAATCGGTGCAATTGCCGAATCGGCTGTCACACGCCCAGACCGCATCGCCGCGACCCCACCCCGGTTTGTCTTTGCGATACTCCATGCGGTCGTCGACCAGATCAAACAACGCCTTGCCCAACGCAACCCCGTCTTTCGGCAACGTGCGGCCGGCCAGCAGTTCGCTGATCCGCCCGCCCAGGGGGATCAGCGAAGTTGGCTCGAGATAGGCGGACAGGTCCTCGTTCCCGCTCGGCGGCGTCTCCGACGCTTCGCGACGCGTGACGCGGTAACTGGCGTGCAGATGAATCGTTCCGCCAGCATCCGCTGGCGCTTCGAAATAGAACATCCGATTCCCCGTGAGCGGATCGGTCGCTATCTCCGGGGTTACGGGCGCGTTGATCTGAACGGCGTCGATGGTCTGCCATTCCGTCGAGGGCGGCAGCGGGGTCCAAACGCGCGCCGGTTGCCCTGGCGCTAGCCCTTTCACCGTAGCATCGTAGCTGAAATCAAAGGTTCGATGCTTTGCCGCTTCATCGGCCCGGGCGATACCGGTTGCAACGAGCAGGGCAATCGCCAGCGTCAGCCGCCGGGCGCCGCGGGTTCGCCGCGACCTCTTCGGGCCGGCAGCAGGTCTCGCTCGGTGGAAGGTTAAAAGCTCATGCATCATGCCATAGAATACGCCTCAACCCGCCGGAAGCATACTTTGGCGTTGGGTCAGCCTTTCATTCCCGTAACGGTGACGCCTTCAATGAAATAACG
>JBQCCH010000387.1:0-3347 GCA_051962375.1 Tepidisphaeraceae bacterium | reverse complement strand
CGCGACCACGGATCATGGCCAACGCGTATTTGGGCCCGGGCACGGCTGCTTTTTTCATCCTCAGGGCAGCGATCAGTGGTACTTCGTTTATCTGGAATATGGTCGCGGCGGAACGAATCGGCAGATCTACGCGGACAAAATGAATTTCAATGCCGACGGCACGATAAAGCCGATCCGCCTCACCAAATCGGGCGTCGGCGCGCTGCGGCCGGCGACGGATGCCGCGCCGAACCTGGCGGCCAACTGCGTCGTCACGGCCTCCTCGACGCATGCGCCCGACCGCATTCGGCCGCGCTCGGACTCGACGCTGGATCGGACCGAAACCTTCGCCCCGGCAGACGCGGTAGATCAGTTCAACGGCACACGCTGGATGGCGGATGCGGCCGATCATCACCCTTCGCTCCAACTGGACCTGGGGGCGGAACGCGAGATCCACCGGACGGAAGCCTATTTCGTCCGGCCCGCGGCCGGCCATGCGTATCGGATCGATTACTCGACCGACGGCGCGACCTGGCAGCCCTACGCGAGCCACGATGAAGTGGTCGCCTGCTCGCCCCACCGCGACGCCAAACCGGTGCGGACCCGTTTCCTGCGCCTGACGATCTTGAAGGGCGAGCCGGGCGTTTGGGAATTCCGGGTCTACTAAGGTTTCGCACCGGATACCCGTTCGCGGGCCTAGCGGACCATGAACCCGATCTTGTCGAAATAGATGGACCCTTTGACCGGCTTCTGGGATTGCAGCACGAACATGATGTTCAGTGCGGCAGGCAGAGCCTTGATGTAGGTGGGGTTAGTGATGTCGAAGCGATAAGTCTTCCAATCCTGGCCCGGCTTCAACGGGATAGTGCCCAGCGGCATCCACCAATTGGCAGAGCTTTGCATGACCACCATGATGTGAGCATTGGGATCGTCGGTGGTGAAGCCTTTGGGGACCATGACGTCGGCGATGACGCCGCGGATGTTGGCCTTGTTGAGCTTGGCTTCGGGCGGCAACTCGCGCACCACCAGAAGGTTCGCATTGTCATGGCCGGCGGCTTTTTGTCCGTTCAGATCGACACGAGCGACGTTGCGGTTCGGCCGTTCGTTGGAATCGGCGGTGAGAGCATAACTGCTGGAAAAAGTTTTCTCGTCGGTGACGGGCGGCGTGCCGAAATCCCAAAAGACGATCGGGCGAGGGATGGACGGCTTCACATGCAGCGTCTGCGAGACGGCCGACGTTCCAGAGCGGGCGGTGAGAGTCAGATCGCCCGGGGCATTGGCGGTGAGATCGAAGTGCCCGACGGCGCGGTCGACGCGGATGGCGGATTCGCTGAAGCGGGCATTGCCGTTGACCGTCAACGCGACATCGGCAAGGTCATCGCGGTAGGGTTGATCCGTGCCGGCGGCCAAGGCGATCAGGTCGGCATGCAGACGATCGCCGACATAGATTTCCGAAGGCATCACGAACTTCAACGCCGGAGCGGATGCGGGCGCGGCGGGCGCTGCGAGCGCTTCTTGCGCCATCGGCGTCAGTTGCGGCTTCGACCGGCTGGGCACGCGGATGCAGCGGATCGAAAACGGCGGTAGTTCCACCTCAAACCGGGGGCCGGCCGCGATCTTTTCGATCTGCGGCCCGGTGCTCCACTGCGGCTTTTGCGTGATGGGATTCCAGTAATACTCCCGGCTGCTGATCGTCGCCTGCTCGGCGATGTCCGCGGGATCGAAATGATCGAGCCGGACATGGGTTTTGACCGAACGGGTCGCGTCGATGTTCACGAACATCACCGTAACGGCGTCGTCGCTGCGTGAGGCGTAGGTGTAGATCCCGGGCTGGGTTTTAGAGGCGGAAATCAGCCGGCTCCCCATGTAGTTGTTCCAGAGCCACAGCGCGTAGTACTCGGGCTTGCGGGCCATGGCGTTGGCATCGGAAACATCGAGCATATCGGCGAAGCAATCCCACTGCTGCGCCATATCGACACCCTGCTTGGCCAACTCGCCCAGGAAAATTTCCGCCCACAGCCCGCTGAACATTTCGGACTTGCTCACGCTGAAGCCGAGGTTCCACTCGGTGTAGGCAATTTGGATCTGGCTGGCGCGCTGGGGCTGATATTTCTGGATCCAGCCGCGCGCCTGGGTGACCTGCTGCTTCAGCCCGGGGCCGATGTCGGCGAACATCTGGGCATCGGTCTGGGTGACGCTGCCCGGGTAGGTGTGGATGGAAACGAAATCGACATTTTTGCCGCAATCACGGACCATTTCCTCCGCGAACGCCCCGCCGCCGATCTTGATCGATGGATCTACCGCGCGCATCGCGTTGGCGGCATCGTTGTAGCGCTGGGTGTACATGGACGCCGTGAGTCGACCCTTGTCGAAGGGGAGCTCGGTGCCCGCTTCCCAGGCGCCGCCCAGTTCATTGCCGAGTTCCCACAGATGCACGTCATACCCCATCTTCTGATTGGCCCATCGCACCCATTCGGCGGCGTCGATGGGCCGGCCGGTGCCGATGTTGGGGCAGGCCATCGCTTGCGTGCCGGGGATGGCTTGGATGAATTCGTGGATCTTCTTGACGTCGGTGTGTCCGTGCCAGCCGCCGCTCGCGGGGTGCAGGGTTTTGGGATCGGCCAGGAAAGACGGGGCGTAGGCGCTGTAATCGACGGCCGGGTATCCGTCGGGGCCGACTTTGGTGGGATCGACCGTGCCGTCGGGTCGGCGGACGCCGTTGCCGTTCCAATAGACGACGTTCGACCACGACCCGCCCGGCATGCGGATGCTGCCGGCGTGAAGGTCGGTCATCCACTGCCGGACGGTCGGCGAGGCGAAGAGCGACGGGTAATACCACATCGCCACGTTCGTGCCGCCGAGCTGGCGCGGGTCGAAGGTGCGAAAGGTGTGGGCCGCATCGACGACGACGTCGGCCGGGACGTCGGCCTGGGGGGCGGCCTGTGGAGCGGCCTCTCGAGCGACATTGTCCTGCGCGACGGCGGCGGCGTGGGCGCTGATCCAAGGGAGTGCGGTGACGCCGGCCAGGGCGAGAGTCAGCAAGGGTGATCGCATGGGCATCGTTCCTCGACGGCGGTGCAATGGCATTACCAGAGGCGAGGCCCGATCGAACCCGCTCGGCCGCCCGAAACGCCCCGCCGCCATCGGGACGCCCATTCAGCACAACCAGCAACTTCAGCAAGCGCTTTCTGCATAAGATGGTGCAAAGGCCGGCGGGAATTGTCAACGAAAAATCGGTTGGCCGATAAGCGGACTGTTTTATCGGCGATTTTAGCGATTTCTCGCGCTGGACCGATCGCGTCGAGCTGTCGGGGGTACAGCAAACGATTTCTCGTAGCGCCGGGAGGACGCTTACCGGCTCGGGGTTG
>JBQCCH010000386.1:0-3104 GCA_051962375.1 Tepidisphaeraceae bacterium | reverse complement strand
ATCACTCAATCCAGCGGCCTGACACGCACCGAAACCGCACCGCCCTGCCAGTCGGTGCACAGCACATTCGTCGCCCGCAATTCACCGGCATTCCCCGGCCCACCATTGTCCCGGACGGCCGGGACGTCACACCCGCTCAGCACCGCTGCTAAACCAATCAGGGGCGATACGCTGAAGACTTCACCAAATATATCGTAAATTGTGCCAATTGCCGTGACGCCATGCCGCTCCAGGGCCGAAGCTTCGACCGCATCGAGCCAGGTCGCATTCGCCGATGCGATCCAGCGATCGGTCGGCCCGGCTTGGTCCAGCAATCGGTCGAGCGTTTTCGGCAATGTCGAAGCGCTTCCGCCGCCGGCCGCCGCGTGATCGATCGCGGCCAGCCCCATGGCGCCACGCGCCTGCGCCGAAGCGGCCGACTCAACCACGAATGCCACCGCCCCCGGGCCGTTGACGAATCCATCGGTGGATCGGAACGCTTGGCCCCGCGTCTCAGAAGCGCGCAGGCCGCAGTGACGGTAGGCTTCGTCGACAACCGCACACGATTCCTCGGCCGCCCCAACGATCAGCCGATCGACCTCGCCGGAGGCGACGCGCAGCCAAGCCAATCGCAGCGCATCCAGCCCGGCCGTTCGTGTGCCGATGATGGTTTGACATCCACCCTTCAGCCCCAGCATCAGGCTCAGGTGGGCCGCGCCGACATTGGGCACGCCCTCGGCAAACAGCACCGGGTTCGCCGACAGCACGCCGTCGCGAACGACCTGGCTGTAATAATCATGACAGAACGAGGCCGCGCCGTGGGTCGTGCCGAGCATCGCCCCCGTGGCCGCCAAGCGTTCCGCATCTCCGCTCAGCCGGGCGTGCGAGCAGGCTTCCTGGGCCGCCGCAAGCATCAGCTTGGCATAGCCGCTCATCCGCCGCACGCGCCGGGCATTCAATAGATGTTCATAATCGCTGTCGCGAAGCGCCGCCGGAGCCTCAGGCAAAGTTGCCGCCTGCCCCAGGCGCAATCGCTGAACGAATGCCTCCGTCCCAACCGCGCCCGGCAGCACCACGCCCAGCCCGGTGATCCAGACTTCGCCGAGCTGCGTGGCCGATGTCTTGGGCCCCGCGTCGGCAAGCTTCGACAGCAGCACGCTCGTGTTCGCCCCGCCGAAACCGAGCGAGGTGTTCAAGCTATGGCGAATGTCCCGCTGAATCGGCGTGCCGTTCGTGACACAAAGCCCCGCGAATTCGACGGCCGCCGGGTCGACGTTCGCAGTTGGCGGGATCACCGCTTCCTTCAACGCAAAGCTCGACAGCACCAATTCCGCCGCCCCCGCCGCGCCAAGCGTGTGGCCGATGTGCGATTTGAAGGCGACCACCGGCGTCTGCGGAAGTCGCTCGTCGACCACCGCCTCCATCGCCGCAAACTCCGCCGCGTCGTTGTCGGGCGTGCCGGTCGCATGGGCGGTCATCAGGTCGATTTCGCTGGCGGCGGCACCGGCGCGGCGAAGCGTCTGCTGCATCGCCGCCAGCGCGCCGCGCCCCTGCGGCTGCGGCTGGGTCAGGTGATGCGCGTCGGCCGATTCGCCGTAGGCTTGAATGATGCCGTGGGAGGCGGCGCCGCGTCGTTCGGCATCGTCGACTCGCTCCAGGACCACAATCGCGTATCCCTCCCCCAACTTCATGCCGCGACGATCGCGCGTGAAGGGGCGCAGCGGTCCGTCGGCGATCAGCCGCAGCGCGTTGAATCCCGCCCACACGTATTCGCTGACCGCATCATACCCCCCGGCAATCACAACATCGGCCTGGCCGGTCCGCAGCAGCGTCATGCCGAGGGCGACGCTTCCTAAACTCGATGAACAGGCGGAGCACGTGGTGACGGTAGTGCCGCCAATATTCAGCCCGTCGATGGCGGACCGCAGAATGTCGCCGGCGAGGAACGATTTTAATTCTGCGTAATCCCCGGAGCGGTAAAATCGACCCGCCGCCCGCATGCCGTGCAATGTCGTGCCCAGGGCGATCGAGCGACGCGCCGGCGGAATCAAATCCTGGGATTCAACACCGTTCAGTCCCGCGTCTTGCAGCGCTTGTTCGATCGTCCAACGCAAATACCGCGCTTCCCTCGGCAAATCGGCCCGGAAATCGCTCGGCAGGTCAACCGCCTGATACCCATCCGCCCCGGCGGGCAGCGGCACTTCCATCGCCGGCATGGGGGCCGGGCGTGTCGCGCCGCGCAGGATCGCCTGCCACGTGTCGCGCGGGGTCGCGCCGTGCGCTGTCACCAATCCCATGCCGGTGATGGCGATCGGCGTATCAAGATGCGTCAGGTCATTGTGCAACAGTCTGGTCCTCTACGAACGCGGGCTCCAGTATAAGCCATTGCGTGGGATATTGGCGGACAAACGCCTCCTGCGTGCGGGCCAGCGCGTGCAGCGTCTCTTCGACCGTGCCGGCATCGGCCGAAGCGGCATCGATCAGGATCGGCTCACCCAGATGAATGTTGAACCGGGAATTCTTCCCGCGAACGACAAACACCGGCACGATCGGACTGCCCGTCAACAGCGCCAATTTCACCGGACCAATCGGCACCCGCAGATGCCCGGACAGGAACGGCACGACCATCGAACGTTGCCCGGCCATCGCGCGGTCCCCCTGCATCACCACCACATGGTCGGCCCGCAACGCGTCGCGCAGCCGCACGAGCGTTTCAAAGCCGTCGTCGATCGGTTCCTCGACAACGCCCAACCGCCGGCGAACCCGCGTCCGCACCTGCTCAAACCCATCAAACGCATCCCGCTTGAACACCACGTGAACAGCCGGCTCCGCCCGACGCAGAGCGGCCAGCCCGACTTCGAACGTGCCCATGTGCGCCGTCACCAAGACCGCGCCGCGTTTCAATTGGCGGGCCGCCAGATAGGCGGGTTCCCCTTCGATCGAATCGATCCGGCTGAGGATCGACTCCAGCGAATCATTGCCGCTTTTGCCCATGTCGACGACGAAATCGAAGAAGTTTCCGACCACGCCCCGCTCAAAAGCCCGCTGCTCAGCCGCCGGCAAGCGCCGACCGAAGATGCGAAGCGAATTCGCGCTCAAGCTCGCGCGCGTGGTCGGGCAGCCCC
>JBQCCH010000385.1:0-2969 GCA_051962375.1 Tepidisphaeraceae bacterium | reverse complement strand
GATCAGGCCGCTTTCGAGCCGGACCAGCAGGTTGGAAAAACGCCGGCCCAGGCGGCTCAGGGGCGGATAATCGTGCGCGGCGATCGGACGATGGCCGATGATGAGCGCGGCCGGCTCGGCGCGGGCCTGGCGAAGGAGTGTGGCGGCGTCTTCGATCGCGTGCTGGCCGTCGGTGTCGAGGGTAAGGGCGTGGGTGTAGCCGAGGCGCCGCGCTACGGCGAATCCTTCCTGCAAGGCGGCCGCCTTGCCGCGGTTGTGTTCGAACTGAGCGACCCGCCGCGGAAAATCCGCCTCCCGCTTGAGCCAATCGCCGAGAATGTCGGCGGTGGCGTCGGTCGATCCGTCGTTCACGACAATGATCGGCAGGCCGAGCGAATCGGCGTCACTCAGCACGTGCGCGAGGGTCTGCGCGTTGTTGAAGGTGGGCGCGACGAGTGCCGGGCGGAAATCTAGTTGGTGCTGATCCTGAATCGCCGCGTGTTCCATGAGTCGGATGGGATTGTCGCAAGGTTGTAGAGCACGCTGGGAGATGGGTCAAAGGTTGCTACAGTATGCGGCCAATGTCCGATCCGGTTTCGCAGTCTTCGGTTTCGCCGCACCCTGAGTTCGTCTCGTATTACCGAGCATCGCAGGACAAGAAGGCGTTTCTTCGCGAGATTTTCGACGCGACTGCGCCGGATTACGACCGCGTGGAGCGGGTGCTGGCGCTGGGCAGCGGGCGGTGGTATCGACGGCAGGCGTTGAAGCGGGCGGGGCTGTCGGCGGGGATGAGTGTGCTGGATGTCGCGACGGGGACGGGGCTGGTCGCCCGCGAGGCGATTCACCTCGTGGGGCCGGGCGGGCGCGTGACGGGGCTTGACCCCAGTGCCGGGATGCTCGGGCAGACGCGGGAATTGGCCGGCTTGCATCCGGTGCTCGGGCGGGGCGAGGCGCTGCCGCTGCCGGAGGATGCGTTTGATTTTCTATCGATGGGCTACGCGCTGCGGCATCTGCCGGACCTGAAGCCGGCCTTTGGGGAATTCTTCCGCGTGCTGCGGCCGGGCGGGCGGGTGTGCATCCTCGAAATCACCCGGCCCTCCGGGTGGGTGCGGCGACGGTTGCTGTGGGCCTACTTCCGCATCGGATTGCCGGCGGCGTCGCGGTTCATGCGCACGTCGAAAGAGACCCGCCGACTGTGGCAATATTACTGGGAGACGATCGACGCGTTCGTCGAGCCTGAGGTGGTGATGAACGCGCTGCGTGAGGCGGGGTTCAGCGACGTTCGGCGGGCGGTTTCGCTGGGGCTCTTTTCGGAGTACACCGGCACGAAACCGTCCGCCGACCGCTCGGAGAATTGATTCGAATTGTCTTCGACGACTCAATCAGGATTGGTCGTGGGTTGCGTGGTGGACGACCGCTTCAGGACGATGCCCTTGGTGGCGGCGATGTCTTCGGCGGTGCGGCCTTTGGCGTCGACGATCTTGGGATTCGCGCCCGCATTGACGAGCAACTGGGCGACGGCCGCCTCCCCTTTTTCGACGGCAAACTGCAGGGCGGTAGCGCCGCGTTTGTCTTGCAGATCGACATTCGGGTGCTTCGCGAGCATGGCCGAGACCATCGTGCCGTAGCCGCGGGCGGCGGCGGTCATCAGGGGGGTGTCGCCGCGGTCGTCCTGAACGTCGGGGCTGGCGCCGGCGTCGAGCAGGGCTTGCACGACCTTGGCGTTCCCGCTGGCGGCGGCGGCGTGGAGGGGGGTGCGGTTGTTTTTCTCGGCGGCGTTGGCGGAAGCGCCGTTTTTCAGCAGCTCCTGCACGGCCGCCAGGTTTCCTTTATCCGCCGCCTGGTACAGGGGCGAATATCGACCCATCTTGCCTTCGGAACACCCGGCGCACAGGCCGATGCACAGCGCGACCGCGCCGGCGGCTCGGTTCCATTGATTGATCGTGGCCATGACAAGCTCCTTTCCTTGCGAATTGATTTCGCTTCACCGGCTGTCATGCTATCTTTCCTCTGAAATTGGGCAAGAAAGAATGAGGGTCGGGACGATATCCCACGGCGTGATGCAGTCGAATCGAGACATTATCTTCGTAAATCCGCCGTACGAGCGGATTGCGCCGGGATACGCATTCATCAAGCACATCACGAATCGCTCACCGTCGCTGGGGCTGTTGCACCTGGCGGCGGAGGTGCGGCTGCATGGGTATGCGCCCTCGATCATCGAATCGGACATCCTGGATATGGATTCCGAAGCCGTCGCGCGGCGCGTGATCGACGCCCGGCCGCGGTTTGTGGGGATCACGCTGTTTACGGTTGGCGTGTGGGAGTCGGTCAAGATCGCCCGCAAGATCAAGGCGTCGCTGCCCGAAACGGTCATCATCGTGGGCGGCCCGCACATCGCGTCGATGGGGCGGGAGACGCTGGAGCGTTTTTGCGAATTTGACGTGGCCGTGCAGGGGGAGGGGGAGAAGGTGCTGGTCGAGCTGCTCAAGGCGCTGGAGGCGGGCACGCCGCTGGCGCAGGTGCGCGGCGTGATCTACCGCGATCCGGCCGGCGAGGTGAAGTCCACCGTAGCGCCGGTGACGCCCAATGAATTGGACGACCTGCCCTTTCCCGCCTGGGATTTGCTGCCCGATTTCCCGAAGAGCTATCCGCTGGCGATTTACGATTATCCCAAAGGGCCGGTCGCGACGATCGCCGCATCGCGCGGGTGCCCGTTTCATTGCAAGTTCTGCGATACGTCCACCTTCGGCGCGCGCGTCCGCTATTACTCGCCGGCCAAAGTCGTGGAGATGATGCGGCACTTGCACGAAACCTACGGCGTGCGGCATGTGCTGTTTGTCGACGACCTGTTTCTCGCCAGCCGCGTGCGGACCACGGAATTCTGCAATCGGCTGATCGAGAGCGGTTTGAAGATGACCTGGAGCTGTGCCGCCCGCGTCGACACGGTGAAGCCCGAAATCCTGGGCCTGATGAAGCGCGCGGGGTGCTGG
>JBQCCH010000384.1:0-2414 GCA_051962375.1 Tepidisphaeraceae bacterium | reverse complement strand
AAAACTCACCGACCTCGCCGATCCGGTCGCCCGGGACGGCGAGGTCGTTTTGCGTTTGCGGTACGCCGGCTTGAATCCGGCGGATCGGTATCTGGCGGAGGGACAGTATCCCGCCCGGCCGACGTTGCCGCATGTCCTGGGGCGGGATGGGCTGGGCGTCGTGGAATCGGTCGGGCCCGGCGTGAGCGGGTGGCGCGTCGGCGACGAAGCGGTGATCGTGCGATCCGAGATCGGCGTCACCCGGGCGGGAACGTTTGCGGAGAAGGTGGCGGTGCCGACCGAATCGCTGGTGCGCGTGCCGGACGAATGGTCCCCCGCGGAGGCGGCCGGTGCGACGCTGGTTTACCTGACGGCCTACCAGGCGTTGACGCAATGGAATAATGAACACGGCGGCACCCTTGAGCGGGCGGCCGTGCTGGTGACGGGGGCATCGGGCGGCGTGGGTGTCGCGTCGGTGCAATTGGCACGGGCGATGGGACATACCGTCATCGGCCTGTCACGCGGCGATTCCAAACGCCAGGCGCTGCTCGACCTGGGCTATCACCACGTGCTGGACCCGACCGACACGCAATGGACGCGTCAACTGAAACAGACACTGGGCGACCGGGGAATCGATTTGGCGATCGACAACATCGGCGGCCCGCAGTTCAACGACCTGCTTCAGGTGCTGGGCGACTTCGGGCGGATCAGTTGCGTGGGCGCCTTGGCCGGCCCGGTGCCGCAATTCAACACGGCCAGGCTCTTTTTCAAGCGGCTGCGGATCGGCGGCGTGGCGATCGCGACATTCACGCCCGCGGAATCGCAAGAGGCGTGGCACACGGTGGTCGACCTGCTGACCCGAACGCAGCAGCGCCCGGTGGTGGACCAGGAATTTCCGCTAACCGAGTTGCCACAAGCCTTTGCGCGACTAAAGGCCGGCCCGCTTGGGAAGGTGCTGATTCGCTTCTGACGCCCCGCCATGGCCGGGTCGCACAAATTTTGAGCGAGCATCGCCTGCAAATGCGGCTCCGCTTGGAAAGTAGACATCGGGCTTTAACGCGCGTCTGGGCGACTTCGTTCTGAGAGGCCGTGATTTCGCGGAAAAACGGCGGGTCGGAAGATTTTTTGGAAAAAATTCCGTCTGGCACCGCGTTTGAAATAGGAGATTCGTCGCCACCACGGTGGTGGTGATGAGTGACAAAAGTCACTCGAACATCATGGAGCGCGGTTGGTTCCCACGGGCCGTGGGGGGCGGGCGGGGGGGTTGTACCCCGGGGGGGGTGGGGCGGCCGGGGGTTGGCCGGAACGACACTGCAGCCCGGGGCCTGATGAAGACGAACGACTGACACAAACGTTTCAAGAGACGCGCCTCGAGAAACCCGATCCAATCCATTCACGCCGGAGCCTGAGCAATGCAAGGGCTCCGGCGTATTCCGTTGATGGGGACGCCCTTCTTCAAAACGTCGCTCCGCATCAATTGGCGGCGGTCAGTTTCTGCACGAGCTCGCGCTTGAGCACTTTGCCGGTCGGCGAGCGCGGCAGCTCGCTGACGACGTGCACCTCTTTGGGAATCTTCCAATTCACCGTCTCCCGACCGCGCAGGAAATCGCGGACCGATTCGAGCGTGACGGTTTCCCCTTCACGCGGGACGACGAATGCGACCACCGCTTCGCCGCGCGATTCGTCCTTTCGACCGACGATGGCCACATCGGCCAGGTCGGGATGCGCGGCCAGAAGTTCTTCGATCTCGCGCGGATAAACTTTTTCGCCGGCGATGATGATGACGTCTTTTTTGCGGCCGGTGATGAAGAGGAAGCCGTCCGGATCGATGTGGCCGAGGTCGCCGGTGCGGAAAAATCCGTCAGGCGTGAGGGCTGTCGCGGTTTCGGCGGGCAGGTCGTGGTAGCCCTTCATGATCATCGGGCCGCGCAACAGGATCTCGCCGGTTTCGCCGTGGGTGAGGGTTTGGTCGTTGTCATCGACGAAGCGGACTTCCGCCCCGGGAATGAGCCGCCCCACCGACCCGGCGCGATAATGCACCGGCGTATTGAAGGCGACTGGTCCGATGGTTTCGGTGAGGCCGTACCCTTCCATGATGCGGGTATTGAAGCGATGGAGGAAGGCTTCGCGAATCTGGGTCGGCAGCGGTTCGCCGCCGCTCACGCAGGCGAACATTTGCGAAAAATCCTCAGCCGACGCGTCTTTCAGCCGGGCGACCGCGCCGTACATCGCAGGCACGCCGATGAGGACGCTGATGCCGTGCTCGCGGATGGCCTTGAGCGTGGCGACCGGACTGAATCGGCCGATATAAACGACGCGGGCGCCGAGCGTGATCGGGGCGATCATCGTGGCGAGCAACCCGGTGGAATGAAACAGCGGCACGATGCCAAGGAAGCGGTGATCGCCGGTGAGTTTCACATGATCGATGCAGGCGT
>JBQCCH010000383.1:0-12551 GCA_051962375.1 Tepidisphaeraceae bacterium | reverse complement strand
GTCGGTCCTGGCTCCAACAATCACCGGGCCGACAAAGTTCTCTAACTGAAACCTTCCCTCGCCACGGCGGAAGGTTTCTTTTTTTTGGCGCATCGCGGCGCGACCGGCCGGGGTTGCCCGCGCAGATTTCCCCACCGAGATTTATCCCCGCAGATTTCCCCGCGGAGATTTCCCCCCTTCGAGATTTCGTTGGGCATCGCTCGACATCCCCCGGTTGGCGAACGACAATCGCCGATCCATGCGCATTCTCGCTTTCATGAACCAGAAAGGGGGCGTCGGCAAGACGACAACCACCGTCAACGTCGGCGCGGCCCTGGCGCAGCTCGGGCGAAAGGTCTGCCTGATCGACCTCGACCCGCAGGCCCACCGCACGATCAACTACGGCATTGAGCCGACGGCCGACCACAAGTCGTTGTACGACGTTCTGGTCAATGACACGCCGTTGCTGGAGGCCGCCCATGTCGCGGGGGAGGGCATCTGGGTGATTCCGTCCAGCATCGATCTGGCCGGCGTGGAGATTGAGCTGGTGTCGGTCCCGGGGCGTGAACTGGTGCTCAAGACCGCGCTGGCCGATGCGAAGCCCGATTTCGATTACGTGCTGTTTGATTGCCCGCCGTCGCTGGGCATGCTGACGATCAACGCGCTCGCCGCCGCGGACGAGGTGGTGATCCCGATGCAGCCGCACTTCCTGTCGCTGCAGGGGATGGCCAAGCTGCTGGAAACGATCCAGCTGGTGCAGAAGCGGATGAACCCGCGGCTGCGCGTGGGGGGCATCGTTCTGACGATGTTCGACGCCCAGGCGAAATTGTCGCAGGAAGTGATTAATGAGCTGAGCGGTTTCATCGATCAGGCCCGCGGAAGCAATGTGCCGTGGGCCGGCGCGAAAGTTTTCCAGACACGCATTCGTCGAAACATTAAATTGGCGGAAAGTCCGAGCTTCGGGCAGACGATCTTCGCGTATGACGCCTCCAGCAATGGGGCGGCGGATTACAGGAAGCTTGCCGAAGAGATGGTGCGGGCGTTTGAAGGCGGTTCCCCTGTCGAGCCGTCGCCCGCGGCGGACGAACCGATTCCGACCGAGCAGCCGGCCAATGTATGACGTCGATCCCTGAACCCACCAGTTCCTTCAAGATGCGGTTGATCGCCTGGCTGACGCTGGGCGTCTACTTTCTCGTGGCGATCTGTATGACGCACATGCCGCGGGTGCCGGCGGAATTGAATCATTTTTCCGACAAGTATTTGCACTTCGCGGGCTACGCCGTCTACGCGGGCCTGCTGTACATCGCCCTGGGGCTGAATTTCCCGCGACTGCGCGGGTTGGCGATCTGGGTCGTGTTGTTTTTCGCCGGCTTTGCGGCATTGGATTAGCTCACGCAACCCTGGTTCGGCCGCGATTGCGATATCCTGGATTGGCGGGCGGACATGCTCGGTGTGACGGCGGCGGTGCTGGTGCTGACGCTGCTGCGGTGGACGGCGGCACGCTTCGGCAATCCCGCGCGGGCCCGGGCGATCGGATCGTAAACATGCGCTTCATCGAATCCCTTGAGCGGCGGCTGCAGTACGCGAGCGTTTCCGGCGTGCTTTGGAACGATCTGGATCGCTCCAAGACCTACGACGCGAACGAATCGCCCCTGAAACGCTGGAATGTCTACATCGACGGCAATGCGAACGGGCGCTACGACGCCGGCGAGCCGCTGGCGACGACCGACACGCACGGCCGCTACACGTTCAGCGGGTTAAAGGCGGCCGATTACCTGATCGGCGTGATTCCCAAGGCGGGCTTCGGGCAGACCAGCCCCGGCTACACCGGCTCGGTGGCGGGGCAGTTCAAGATCAATCTGAAATTCACCGGCTCGCTCACGCCCACGGAGCGGGCCGCCTTCGTCGATGCGGCGGCGCGGTGGGAATCGATCCTGAGCGGCGTCATCTCGCGCGGCAACGTCACGCCGGGGGCCATCACCATCAGCGCGACCGTCGACAGCATCGACGGCGTCGACGGTACGCTGGCGCAGTCGGGGCCGACCAAATATTCCAGCGTCAACCACCTTCCCACCGCCGGCGACATGGAGTTTGATTCTGCCGACATCGGGGCGTTGGAAAAAGACAACCAGTTGGTGAGCACGGTGACGCACGAGATGGCGCATGTGCTGGGCTTCGGCACGATCTGGGACACGCTGGGGCTCATCCAGGGCGCGGGCACGCGGTCGACCCGGTTCACCGGGCGGGAAGCGGTGAAGCAGTACGACGCATTATTCCAGACGACGGCGACCAGCGTGCCGCTGGAATACGGCGGCGGCGACGGAACGGCCGACAGTCATTGGCGGGAGTCGCTGTTTCAGGAAGAGCTGATGACCGGGTATGTCGAAGACCCGGGCACCTTCGAGCCGCTCAGCCGCGTGACGGTGGGGCAATTCGCCGACCTGGGGTACCAGGTGAATCTGAATGCCGCCGACGTGTGGGATCCGCTCACCCATTACAGCGATCCGACGACGCCGATCGCCATCGGCGGCGAAGCGTACGAAGCGCGCGTGACGACTTCGGAAAGCGCCGTTGCCGAGGCGGATTTCGGGTATCGCGCTGACACGGCGCCGGTGATCTACACGTTTGCGGCGAGCCCGACGCGCGTGTCGGCCGGCACGACGATCACGCTGGCCGCCAGTCATGGGGAAGACGCGGAAAACGATCCCGTGCTGGCGGTTTCGTTCTGGCGCGAGAGCAACGGAAAGCCCGGCCTGCAGACGGGGCGGGGCGGCGACAGCTACATCTCCACGCAATTCAAAACGCGTCGCCGCGCCTGGCGCAGCTCCACGACGACCACCGGCCTGGCGGCGGGGGCCCAGACGTTTTATGCCGTCGCGCAAGACGACCTGGGCCTGGCGAGCAAGACGAGCACGCTGGTGACGATCCGCAGCTCGACGGCCATGGCGCGGGCGTCGACCGCTGCGAGTCCCGCGTCATCGATTGAAGAGGTCATCAAGTTAATCGACGCGTGAGCGGGCGGCGTCAGTTCGTCCGCGAACTGAGCGCCAGCGCGTTGAGGAATTTCTCGTGCAGGCCCCAGTTCTCCCAGACGGCCGTCGCGGGCGTGCCGTTGTAGCCGTTGATGAGTTGCACGGCCGCAGTGCTGCGGAAGGTTTGCACGGAGCCGTCGATGAACGCGAGGTTCCACGAATACCCGTGGCCGCGGCGGGCGTCGCCGAGGCTGGTGCGGTCCATGACCAGCAGGTTGTACGGAAATACCGGGCGCTGCCCGGGCTTCGAGAACGGGGTCAGCCCCGGCGCGATCCCGTATCGCAAGTTGATGCTCGGGTCCATCCGCAGGTTGCGCAGCGACACGATGGCGTGCGGATTGCAGAAATACCCGCTGCGCGTGACGTCACCGCCGGCGGCGCCCCAGCCGGCGGGGCGGCGGTAGGTTTCGTATTGGGCGGCGGGGTTCTGCTGATCGTTGTCGTAGAAGATGCGGGGATCGCGCGCATACCCGCTCGCATAGAGCTGGCCGAACCCGACCGGCTTCTGCGTGACCAGCACGTCGGCGGCGGAGTTGCTGGCGTCGCTCATGAAGACGGCCAGCAACGGTTCCCAGCCGGCGATGGAATAGTTTTTGGGCTTAGCGGGTTCGGGCAGTCGGCCGGCGTTTTCGCTCGAATACATGAAGGCGGCCATCACCAGTTGCCGCTCGTTCGACATGCAGAGCGTGATCCGCGCCTGGATGCGCACGCGATGGAGCGTCGGCAGCAGCATCGAAATCAGCAGCGCGATGATGCCGATGACGATCAGCAGCTCGACCAGCGTGAATCCGGACGCTTTCCCCTGTTGGCTCTGCACAATGGTTGAATTATATCGAATGATCTTTGGAGATGATCGTCAAAGTGCGGCCAGGGCTTGATTGACGCGGCGCACTTCGTGAAGGGCCATGCCCTTGAGCTTGGGCATATTGGCGCCGATGGGGGGGACGATCGCCTGGCTGGCGCCGAGCCGCGACGCTTCCTTAAGTCGGGCGTCCATATGTGGTAATGGCCGCACTTCGCCGCTGAGCCCCAGTTCGCCGAGCGCCAGCGTTCCCGGGGCGATCGGGCGGTTGATGTGCGCGCTGGCGATGGCCAGGGCGATCGCCAGGTCGGCGGCCGGCTCGACGATTTTCACGCCGCCGGCGATGTTCACGAAGACATCCTCCGCCGCCAGCCGCAATTCGCATCGCTTTTCCAGCACGGCAATGATCATCGCCACCCGGTCGGCGCTGACGCCGCTGGTCTTGCGCTTGGCCGCGCCGATGACGCTGCTGGCGGTGAGCGCCTGCACTTCGAGCATCATGACGCGCGTTCCCTGCATGGCGGCGGTGAGCAGCGTGCCGCTGGTGGGTTGGCCGTGCGCGTGGATGAAGAGCTGGGCGGGGTCGGCGATTTCCTTCAGGCCGTCGCCGGTCATTTCGAACACGCCCACTTCGTGGGTTGAGCCGAAGCGATTCTTGACGCATCGCACGATGCGGTGGGAGTGAAAGCGGTCGCCTTCAAAATAGACGACGGTGTCGACGATGTGCTCGATGATCTTCGGACCCGCGAGCGTGCCGGCCTTGGTGACATGCCCCACGACGATCACCGCCACGCCGGTGGATTTGGCGAGGTACACCAGCTGCATGCAGCAATCGCGCAGCTGCGTGACCGACCCCGGGGCGGCCGGCAGGTCGGGTTTGTAGATCATCTGGATCGAGTCGATGATAACGACATCGGGCTGATGTTTTTCGATCTGATGCGTGATGCGCTCGAGGTTGGTCTCGGCGAGGATGCGCAGCGGCGAGCCGCCAAGCCCGAGGCGCTGGGCGCGGAGCTTGGTTTGGCTGGCGCTTTCTTCGCTGGTGACGTACAGCACGCTGGGCCCCGCTCGGCGGCGCGGGGCGGGGGCTGGCGATTCGTCGGGAGCGGTGACGTCCGGCGAAGCGTCGGCGGCCGCGTTCGATTTGGGCGACACCGATGCCGGGCGGTCGGCGCCGATTTTCCCGGCGACCTGCAGCAGCAGCGTCGACTTGCCGATCCCCGGCTCACCGCCGACCAGCGTGGCCGAGCCCGGCACCACGCCGCCGCCCAGGATGCGGTCGAATTCGTGGATCCCCGTCGGGTAGCGAGCGACATCCTCGGTGTTGATCTCGTTCAGCCGCAGCGCTTCGGCCCCGCGCGCCAGGTCACTGACGCCGGCCGGCGCGTCGCGATGCTTGTCGACGCTGGCGGATTTCACTTCTTCCAGGCTGTCCCACGTGCCGCAATCCGGGCATTTGCCGAACCATTTCGCCTGGATGGAGCCGCAATGATTGCAGAGGAATTGTTTACGCTGCTTCGCCATGGTTCGAACGACGTCAGGATAAGGCGGCTTCAGCGCTTCAGGAAGTTCGCCAGCAGCGTTTCGCCGTGCTCGGTGAGGAAGCTTTCGGGGTGATACTGCACGCCCTCCAGCGGCCAGGTCTTGTGGCGAACGCCCATGATCTCGTTCTGGCTCGTCCAGGAGGTGACGACGAAATCGGCGTTGGGAAGCGAATCCTGGCGGATGATCAGCGAATGATAGCGCGTGGCGGTGAAAGGATTGGGCATTCCCTGGTAGATGAATTTGCCGTCGTGGTGGATCTGATCGGTCTTGCCGTGCATGAGCCGGCCCGCCCGCTCGACGATGCCGCCGAACACATGGCCGATGCATTGGTGCCCCAGGCAGACGCCCAAGATCGGAAGCCGCGGCGCGAAGTGCCGGATGACGTCGTTGCTGATGCCCGCTTCCGCCGGCGAGCAGGGGCCGGGCGAGACGCAAATGTGGGTCGGCTTGAGCGCTTCGATCTGATCGATCGTCACTTTGTCGTTACGAAACACCTCGATTTGCAACCCTCGGCTCACTTCGCCGAACTTTTGCACCAGGTTGTAAGTAAAGGAATCATAGTTATCGATCAACACGAGCATCGGCTGTGCAGTATCAAAGCTTGCGGCTGAAAATGCAACGTGCCCCCGGATCGCGGGGGGTGATGAAGATTTGACCGAGTCATGCGAAATTCACTTACGTCGCTGCAACCAAGCGGCTAGACTTTAGGGATGGCTCAGCACCGGGATTTTGGGTGGCCCCTATGACGCAGGACCAATTGGCAATCATCCGCATCGAAGGCATGCACTGTCACAAGTGCGAGCGCGCCATTCAGGCGGCGCTGCACCCGTTTGAAGGCGTGCACGAGGTCGAGGTCGATTTTCTCTCCGGCCAGGCGTCGGTGTTGTTTGATCCCACGAAAGTTCACGTGCCCGAACTGCTGGAAGCAATCCAATCCGCCGGCTATCGCACGGCCGGGTATTCCAAGGGCGGCCACGAAGCGCCGGCCCAGTAGCCCGTATCTCCGCTCTGCGTCAGCGCCGTCAGCAAGTCACTCGCAAGTGGTTTTTGAAAAACGCTTTGCCTGACGCGGCGTTGTTAATCGGCTTCCTGGCCGAGCGGGGCGTCGGTTTCCGTTTCCATGCCGATTCCCACCCGTTTCACCCGCGGGCCGATCCGCGTCAAGAGTTCGTACGGGATCGTGCCGGCCGCCCGCGCCAGGGGATAGATGCTGGCGGGCGAATGCGGGTCGGCGTCGATCAGGGTGACTTCGTCGCCGATTCCGACGTCGCCGGCCCGGGTGATGTCGAGGGTGATCATGTCCATGCTGACATTGCCGACCACGCCGCAGGGCGTGTCGTTCAGCATCATGACGGCCCGGTTGGAGGCGGCCCGCGGATAGCCGTCCGCGTAACCGACGGGGATGACGGCCACGCGCGTGGGGGCGATGGCTGTGAAGTTCTGGTTGTAGCCGACGCTTTGGCCGGGCGCGATGTCGTGGATCGCCATGATGGGCGCCGTCCATTTCAGCACGGGCCGCAGCGGGCGCTCGACGTTCGGCCGGCCGGTCGGATCGATGCCGTACAGGGAGATGCCGGGGCGAACCACGTCAAAGTGAGCGCGGGGCGTGAGGAAGATCGCGCCGCTGTTGGCGGCATGCTTGGGGATCGATTCCAGGATCGGATGCCGATCGATGGCCGCATTGAATCGGCGGAGCTGTTGGATCGTGACCGGATCGCCGGGGATTTCGCTGTTGACGAAGTGCGTCGAGATGCCGGCCAAGCGAAGCGACGGGTGATGCAGCGTTCGTTCGAGCAGGGTGTCAAAGGCGTTTTCGCTCACGCCGCAGCGGGCCATGCCGGTATCGAGCATGATCTGGACGCTTGCGCGTTTCTGCAGGTGGATGGCGACGCGGGCGATGTCATCGGCGGCTGCGGGGGAGGCGAGCGTAAGCGTCCAGCCGCGAAGAATCGCCTGTTCCAGCAATTGCCGCTGTCGGCCGAGGAAGACATTGTCGATCGGCCGAAGAAGCATGATGGGCTTTTCAAAGCCATGCAACTGCTCGGCTTCTTCGAACGTGGCGACCGCAAACTGATCGACTTTCAGGAAGGGTTGACGCGCTTCGATGTCGGCGATCATCCGCGCGACCAGCGGCGCGCCGTGCCCGTAGGCGTCGGCCTTCAGGACCGCGCAGAGTTTGACGTTCGCGGGGACGGTACGGCGCAACGTGCGCAGATTGGTTTCGAGGGCGGCGACGTCGAGCAGAAGGCGGGGCTCGCCGAGTGTGGTTTTCGCGTCCATGCGAAGGGCCTTTCCGTCCGTGGTATGGCCGGAGGATACCAACGCCCGCGGCAAAGGGGAATCGCGGATTCAGCGAAGGGTGAGGGCGTGCCGTCGAGCCGCGGTCGTTACTTATGGCGGAAGACGATGCGACCTTTGGTCAGGTCGTAGGGAGAGAGTTCAACGCGCACGCGATCGCCCGGCAGGATGCGGATGAAGTGCTTGCGCATCTTGCCGGAGACGATGCCCAGGATTTCTTTGTCGCTGCCATCAAGCTTCAGCTTGAACATGGCGTTCGGCAATGCCAGCGTCACGGTTGCTTCGACTTCAATCGGCTCACTTTTGGCCACGCGGAGACGTCCTCTCGTATTCGGGTGAAAACCACAATGCTACGCGATGCCCGCGGAGGTGACAAGGCAAGCCGCCGATCGCGCCGCACCGGCCCGGGTGTTCTGGGGGTGGTCAGGGCTTGCGAAGCGAGTCCAGGATTCGCCCGAAGCTCTCCTGCCGCCAGGCGGGGGCGGTGTCGGCTTCGACATCGGGGAAGTAGTCGATCAGCGATTCGGGCGTCACATTCCAGAGCCCGAAGAGCTTCACGCCGGGCGTGTCGATGACGTGTCCGCCGAAGGAGAGGGGGTATTTGCGGGCGGACGTGGTGGTATGCATGCCCTTGTGGTGGATGGCGCTGATGTCGCCGACGCGGAGATCGAGGCTGGGCTCGATCGCGCGGACGAGCGACGACTTGCCCACGCCGCTATGGCCGGCGAGGACGGTGTTGCGCCCTTGCAGCAGGGCCGTGAGCTCTTTCAGGCCGATGCCGGTCAGCGCGCCGGTTTCGAGGGTCGTGATGCCGAGCGATTGATAATGCGCCAGGGTGGCGCGTGCGTCGGCGAGGTCGGTTGCGTCGTGGGCGGTGTCGATCTTGTTCAGGCACAGGATCGGCGCGAGCCCGCCGGAACGGGCGGCGATGACCATGCGATCGATCAGCCCCCATTTCACCTCCGGCAAATGCAGGGCGGCCACGATCAGCATCTGCTCGGCGTTGGCGACGATCGGGTGCTGCTCCACCTGCTTAAAACTGTCGGCCCGCGTCAGCACGGTGCGGCGAGGCTCGATCTGTTCGATCACGCCTTCATTCTTTTTGATGTCATTCAACTGCGGCGACGGTGCGAATCGGACAAAATCGCCGACGACGATCTGCGTTTCGCTGACCTTGGCCAGGGTCTTGCGCTGCACGCAGCTGTGGATTTGGCCGTCGGGCGTCAGCACGTCGGTGTAGAGCGAATGCACCTGAATCACTTCGCCGAGGGGAAGGGCGTTGATGTCGATGTCGGTGCGGGCGGCCTGCGTGCGGGCGGTTTTGCCGCGTTGGAAATGCTTGGACTTGTCGCTGAACCGCTGCTGGGCGTCGAGCCGATCGTCGTCCATCGCGCCGGTGAGGTAAGCGCGGGTCAGGTCGCTGGCGCGACCGATTTTTTTGTTCTTTCCTGCCACGGGTGATCCCACTATACCCGCCCGGCGCGACGCTCGCTCGCCAGGAGACGCCGGCGATGGTGCTCGGCGAACGGCAGTGTCGCGCATGCCCCGGCCGATCAACGCGTTGCGCGACTGTCCGGCGGGCGGGGCGGTGGGACGGGGCTGGCGGGCGGGCGGGATTTGGGAAATTGCCATAGTGCCGGGCGTAAAGTTCCGATAATCTAGGCAAATGCTGCGGACTGTTGCGCCGCCGCGAGAAGCGAAAGTCGCGGCCCGAATTGGTCGATAGCATCCACGTGACGCTATCGTCGACGCGCAGAGCGTGTCTGATGGCCCGTCCGCTTAAGGATCTCTGAAGAGGAATCTATGGAAGTAACGATCATCGGTTGTGGTTACGTGGGTCTGGTCACGGGCGTGTGCCTGGCGAACATCGGGCACACGGTTCGCGGCGTCGAGAAAGACCCGCGCAAGCTCAAGGCGCTGCAGGACGGGCATTGCCCGATCTTCGAGCCGGGCTTGCAGGAACTGATGAACGAAGCGATCAGCAACGGGCAGATCACGTTCACGGACAACGTCAAGGTCGCCGCCAAGGACACGGAAGTGGTGTTCCTGTGCGTGGGCACCCCGCCGAAGCCGGACGGCACCGTGGACATGAGCTATCTCGAAACCGCCGGCAAGGAAGTCTGCGACGCGCTGGCCGAGATGAACAGCGAAATGCTCACCACGATCATCGTGAAGAGCACCGTGCCGGCCGGCACGAACCGGAAGCTGCACAATTTCCTGAAATCGCAGACCAAGGCGCACTTTGCCGTGGTCAGCAACCCCGAATTCCTGAAAGAAGGCACCGCCGTCCAGGATTGCATGAATCCGGACCGCATCGTCATCGGCGGCGAAAGCCCGGAAGCTTTCCGCATGATGCGCCGGCTGTATGACCCGCTCGTGAAGCGCGAAGAGCACTTCATCACGATGAACTGGGAGTCGGCCGAGCTGACCAAATACGCCGGCAACTCGATGCTTGCGGCGCGCATCAGCTTCATGAACGAGCTGACGATTTTGTGCGAGCACTACGGCGCGGACATCGAAGACATCCGCAAGGGCATCGGCACGGATCAGCGCATCGGGCCGGCGTTCCTCAAGGCCGGCTGCGGGTACGGCGGTTCGTGCTTCCCGAAAGACGTCGCCGCGATGGAGCACATCGCCAAGCAGGCGGGTCATGAGAGCATGTTCGTCCATGCGATCCAGACCGTGAACAAGAACCAGAAGAAGCGTTTCGTCGAAAAGATCGTCGAGAAGCTCGGCCGCCCGATCGAAGGGGCGACCATCGCGGTGTGGGGCCTGGCGTTCAAGGCCGACACCGACGACATCCGCGAATCGGCCAGCATTGACGTGATCGAACACCTGCTGAGCAAAGGCGCCACCGTCCGCGCCCACGACTACAAGGGCCAGGACAACATGAAGCAGTTGTTCAAGGACCGCGGCGTAGAATGGGCGACCGATCCGGTCACCGCCGCCGCCGGCGCCGACGCCGTCGCGCTGTGCACCGATTGGCCGCAATACACGACGCTGCCGTTCCGGAAGATCGCGGCGACGATGAATCAGCCGATCATTTTCGATGGTCGCAACTGCCTGAATCGCGACGTGATGCGTGAAAACGGCTTCCAGTACTACCCGATGGGTCGTCCGGCCGTCGAACAAACGCTGCGGCTGCGGCATCGCGTGTAACGCGAGCCAGTCTCCAGCCAAGATATTCCCGCCGCCCGGACGCATGGCTCGTCCGGGCGGCGGTCGTTTTGCATCGGCATGCGTTGCTACAGCAGTACGTCGAACGGATCGCGATCTAGCAGCAGGTCGCGGGCGTTATCGATGTAGATCCGGTCGACTTCGCCGTCGCGCGCGTAGACGGCCGTGAAGCCGAGGGTGTGCAAAACGTCTTTTCCCGGGCCGCCGTAGAGGGTGTCGCCGGTCGCGACGGAATAGAGGGTGTCGTTTCCTTCGCGGCCGTAGGCGACACCATCGGAGCCGACGGCAAGGGTGTCGTTGCCGGCGCCGCCATCGAGGGTCGCATGCAGGCCGACTGCCTGCAGGTTGTCGTCGCCCCCTTCGCCGTAGAGGACGACGGAGGCGGGCAGATAAAACGAGTCGGCCGCATGGACGGAGTCATTTCCCGAGCCGCCGTGCAGGATACTGCGGGAGGCATTGGCGATGAGCGTGTCGTTGCCGGCGTCGCCGTAGAGGGTGTCGGGACGGATCGCGTCGGGCCCGAGGAAGCTGGGGAGCGTGTCATCCGCGCCGGCGATGGTGTCATTGCCGCCGTTGCCGTGGATGACGTTGGCGGCGTTGTCGCCGGTGAGCGTGTCGTTGCCCGACCCGCCGAGGATGTTTTCGACGTCGTCGATCACATTGGCATGGGCGCCCGCGGGCCCGTCGTTGGCGACGTTGTCGAGGCTGACGTGCACGGCAGTGGTGGCGGTGGAGAAGTCGATGGTGTCGGTCTCCAGGCCGCCGGAGTAGACATCATTCCCGGCGCTGGCCAGGAGCCGGTCGTCGCCCGACTGGCCTTGCAGCGTGTCTGACGCAGCGCCGCCGCCGCGGAGCGTGTCGTTGCCGCCGCCGCCGGCGATCTTCATGGGGACCGGAACATTTGCCGCCGGCAGAAACGCGTCATTGCCGCTGCCCAGGTTTGCGACGATCTGTTTGACCGACGCCAGCGGAAAGGTGGCTAGCGGCTGGTTCGCGGCCAGCTTCACGGCAATGCGATTGCCGGCGAGGTTCACATAGATCACGTCGGCCGCGCTGGTGCCGGTGATGGTGAGCGTCGTGCCGACCAGCGATGCGGTGGCTGCCAAGAGGCGACGCGGTTCCAGCGGTGTGATGGGCTCGCGCATGATGAATCCTCCTGAATGAGAGTTGACGTGCACAGTTCCGAAGAATGCTTGCGCCGTGAGGTTGTGGCTCCATTGAAGACGTGGCTGAATCGCGGCGTCAATTAGAATCGCGAGCGCGGGATGAAGGGGTTGCGGCGCGCCTCGGGCGTTGTCGCAGCAGGCGTGGGGGGATTGGCTCAGCGGGCCGGGAGAATGCCCTAGTGCGAAGCGCGGAACAGGGCGAGCAATTGCGCGGGCGAGAGCGATTCGGCGCGGCCCGCGCCGTCGAGGCCGAGGGATTCGAGCGATGCGGTGTGGCCGCTCATCTCCAGTGCTTTGCGGAGTGTTTTGCGGCGGAAGGAAAAGAGCTTGTGGACGAACTGCCCGAAGGCCCGCGCCTGGTTGCCGAGCTGGTCATCGCGGGTCAACCGGACGAGGGCCGAATCGATCTTGGGGGGGCGGCCAGAACGACTGGGGCGGCAGCGTGCGCAGCACTTCCACGCGCGACAGCAGTTGCACCATCACCGTGAGCGGACCGTAATCGGCGCTGGTGGGGCCGCCCTTCATGCGGTCGGCGACTTCTTTCTGAACGGT
>JBQCCH010000382.1:0-2641 GCA_051962375.1 Tepidisphaeraceae bacterium | reverse complement strand
CGGGCTGGCCGTACGCGAAGCGCACGGACGATTGGGCGTTTCAGGCGTTTTTCGTGCGGTTCAATACGGCGATGGAACTGGCGGCGGCGGCGGGCGCGTTTTTGCTGACGCGGCGCGTCGTTCGCCTGGCGATCGCCCGGCAGCGGTGCGTGACGCCCGGCGATGGACTCTTGCCCGCGCTGGCGGCGGGACTGCTGCTGTGGTTCAACCCGGCGATGATCCTCAGTTCGCACGGCTGGCCTTGCGGCGACGGGTGGGTGATCGCCCCCTTCCTGTGGGCGATCTACTTCGCGCATCGGCGGCAAAGTTTCGTCGCTGGGATCGTGCTGGGGATTGGGGTGCTGTTCAAGGGGCAATTGTTTTTTGTCGCCCCCCTGCTGCTGCTTTGGCCGCTGTTTCAGGGGCGATGGCGGGCGATCCTGTGGCTGCTCGGCGGGTTTGCCGGGACGTTCGGCCTGCTCACCGCGGGCTGGACGCTCACCCGCGTGGATGCCGGCCACATGCGCCACATCGCCTGGCCCGCGGTGGCGTGCGTGGCGGGCGTGATCGCCGTGACGATCGGCCTGCTGGTTGCCCGTCGGTACGAGCGCACCCGCGCGCTGCGCGTGCTGACGATTCGGCCGACGCTGGCGGCCGGGTTCGGGCTCGCGGGGGCGATGGCGTTTGCGGGGATGTGGCTCTTCGGCACGAGCTTCGCCTGGTTCGATGCCAGCTATTGCTTCGGCACCAGTCACTGGGAGACGATGGTGATGGGCGTCACCAGCAATCTGCCGGGCATCCTGCAAACCCATTACGGCTGGCACAACCCGGCCGAAACGGTGATGTCGATCGCGCAGCATCCCGTGTCGCTGCGCACGCTGCTGTTTGCAATCTTCGCCCTGCTCCTGGTCATCACCGCCCTGGGCATGGCGCTGCAGGACGCGCTCAAGAGCCGGCGATTTTTGCTCGCGATCGTCACGCCCTGGCTGCTGTTTTTTGTGATTCCTGCGCAAATCCACGAGCGCTATCTGCTGTTCGCCGCCGCGGTGTCGGCCGTGTGTTGCGGGTATAGCGCGGGGATGGCGCTGCTGGGCGTTTTCATGACCGTGGTGACCACGCTGATGACGCTGCAGGTGATGCTCATTGCCGGGCAGAAGCCCGCGATGGACGCCCTGCTCACGCAGCGGTTTCCGTCGCTCTTTCCGAAGGGGAACACCTTCGCCTACACGATGCAGCGCCTGATCGAAGGCACGCATCCGGACATCGGCTGGGCCTTGTTGCTGCTGGCGGGCATCTTCGTCTATTTCACGATCCTGCCCGATCGCCGCGAGCGGGTGCCGGTGCTGGGCGATGAACCGATTGACGTGGAGCCGATCGACGTGGAGCCTGTCGATGCCGAGCCGCTCGACGGAAACGCGGTCGAACCCGAGCGAGTCATCATCGCCGAGCCGACGCTCGCGACGGAGTCGATCCCCTGCGTCGAAACGCCCAGCGGCAATCCGCCGCCCCGCGATGACGGGCCGATTCCGCTGGCGTGACGCTCCGCATACAGTGCACGCATGCGAACCGCATTGGCATCGGCCGTGATGATCGTCCTGGGGTTGTGGCTGGGCGGATTGGTGACGCTGGTCATCTTCGTGGCCAGCCTCTTCGTGCACGACCGCACGCTCGCTTCCAACGCGGCGCCGTGGCTGTTCCATGTTTTCGAGCGGTACCAGCTCGGCCTGGCCGGGGCGGCGATCGTGCTGCTGGCGATCAGTGCCGCGGCGATGCGAACCTGGCAACTCGCCGTCGCGACCACGGCGGCCGTGGTGGCGGCGCTGCTGGCGGTCTTTGAGATCAGCTACATCACGCCCCACGTCCTGTCCTCCCGCGCGATCGACCCGGCCACTTTCGAGCACTACCACCACATGGCCAGCACCAACTACTCGATCGAAACGGTCTTCGTCCTGATCGCCCTGGCCTTCGCCAGCGCGGCGTTCGTCCGCCTCGGCCTGCGCGGCGGGTCTGCGTTGCCAAGGTAATACGAGATCCGCGAGTAGGTGAAGGTTGGTTTGGCTCGGGGTGTCGGGCGCGCTAGCATGGGTTTTTGATTCTCGCTGATCGTTCTGTCTCAGAATGAACTGGCGGTTTCGGGAGTTGTGCCATGACGCGTTTGCATCAAGTTGCCGCCCTGCTGCTGCTGGTTGCGGGGATGGCCTACGGGCAGGGGAATCGGCCGGAGTGGAAGGCCATCCGTGACACGCTCGGCCGGCAAGGAAAGGTCGATTCGGGCGTGCTGCGCATCACCTACCCGCGGACCGATCTGGGCGATGTGAAGATCGGCGACGACACCGTGGATTCGGACCTGGTGTATGAAAGCTGGTTCGGCTTCGTGCCCATGGACGGCGCCACGATGATGATGGGCGATTTCTGCCTGACGGAACAAGAGTTGCCGGTGGTGCAGAAATACCTGGTCGATCGGGGGATCAGCATCAGTGCGGTGCATAATCATGTGATCGCCGAATCGAAGCGGATGCTGTTCATGCACGTCGGCATGCGGGGCGATCCGACCCAGCTGGCGCAGATCATCAAGGCGGCCCTGGCCAAGACCGCGACGCCGACCGGCGAAGCGCCGGAAGAAACGCCGATGAAGGTGGATTGGTCGGCGGCGGAGAAAACG
>JBQCCH010000381.1:0-2264 GCA_051962375.1 Tepidisphaeraceae bacterium | reverse complement strand
TCGTTCCAGAAAACCTGGTCCGTGCCGACCAGCTTCGAACAGGTCGATCAGGCCTATCTGGCCGGCAAGACCCTGTTCCTCTACGGCCCGAACAACACCATCGCCGCATTTGACGCGAATGGCGTGCCCAAATTTCGCATTCCCGTCGGGCAAAAAGGTGAAATCGTCGGCCCGCCGATGGTGCAGCCGACGCGCATTGTGTTTCCCACCAGTTCCACGCTGGAATTGCTGACCCCGCTCGGCGTCACGACCCGCTCCATCGCCCTGAGCCAGCCGCCGCGCTCGCCGGGCGTGTTGCTGGATGACACGGTCTACATCGGCTCCGACTCCGACACGGGCGGGCGTCTGGCCGCGATCGCGCTGGACAAGCGCTATGACATCTACCGGTGGACACTGCTGACCGGCATCGTTCACACGCAGCCCGCGCTGTTCAAAAATTATCTCTACGCGGCCACAGAAGACGGCCGCGTGTATGCCCTGACGCTGGATCGCTACCCCCTTTGGCCCAAGGCCCCGGAACTGCCGGACGGCATCTTCCATACGGACGGAAAGATCGTCAGCGCGCTGAAGGTCGATGACGCCGGCGTGTATGTTCCGTCGACCGATACCAAGCTCTACTGCCTGGATCCGATCACCGGCCGATTGAAGTGGGAATACTTCGCGAGCACCCCCGTCAGCGAAAGCCCTGAGCCGACGAAAGACTTGGTTTACATCGCGGTTCACGACAAGGGCATCGTTGCCCTGCCGAAGAAGAGCACGCAACGCATCAATACGCCCCGCTGGAACTACATCGAAGGCAAGCAACTGCTCGCCGACGACGACAAGTACGCCTATCTGCTGACCAACAGCGGGCATATTGTGGCCATCGATAAGTCGAGCGGCTCACTGGCGTTTTCGACGGCGAGGGGCGATTTCGTCATGGGCATTCCGCACATCGACCCCAAGGACAATTCAATTTACGCGATCACCAAGACCGGTGAATTGGTCTGCGTGTCGCCGGTCCTGAAGTCGGGGGTCGTTGGTGAGCTGGTGCTGAACGACGCGCCCGCCGGGCGGTAGGCCTCATGCCGACCGCAGCACCCCGGCGGATCATTTGGCCCTACCTCGTTGTCGCGATCTATGGCGCGGTGCTGCTGCTGCCATTCTTGGATTGCGGAGCGGTCCTGAGCCGCCACGAAGTGCTGGCCGCCGAGCCGGCACGCGAAATGCTTCACGGCGCGCCCTGGTCGATTCAGACCTTCGCCGGCCAATTGCGCACCGCAAAGCAACCGACGATGAGTTGGCTTATCGCCGGCTCAATGAAATTGTTCCATAGTCGCAGCACCTTCGCCTGCCGGTTTCCATCGGCCATTGCGGGCCTGATTACTGCCGTCGCCGTGGTCTTTATTGGAAGCCGATGGGTCAACCGATCCACCGGGTTTTTCGCCGGGCTCATTACGGTCACGGCCTACTGGCTGCAAATGCAGGCGCGGCTCAGCGAAGCCGACATGCCTCTCACCGCCGCCGTCACGGTAGCCATGGCCGTTCTGGTCTGGGGCATGGAGTCGGCGACACCGATCGCCTGGCTCTCCTGCCTGTTCTATGCCGCCACGGGATTTGCCTTCATGCTGAAGGCACCCGGCGTCCTGGTGCCGATCAGCGCCGGCATCCTGCTCGCTCTGTGGACAAAGAACGCCCGCCTCAAAGCGTTGCTGATCCATCCGCTCGGACTCGTGGTCTTCTGTGGATTCATTCTGATCTGGCCGGCCATGGTCCTCAGTCAGCACCACGAGATGCTGCAGGTCTGGTGGCGCGAAATCGGCGAGCGCAGTGCCGGCCGATTCGGACGGGAAGAACCGACGACAATTCGGTCGTACTTTCTGGATTTGCCATTTTACCTCTGGTGGACGCCCATCCTCATGTTGCCGGCGACGCCGGCCTTGGTCGTCGGCGCCGTTTCCGCACGTCGTCAATGGCCACGCGATCGCTGGTTGTTGTTCGCCGCCTGGATCATTCCCTGGTTTGCGATTCTCACCCTGCTCCCGCTCGCCAAGGCAAAGCACTATTTTCTGCCCGCCTTACCGCCGCTATCGATTTTGGCCGGTTGGGGCACGGTGGTGTGGATGCAGCAATTTCGATCGCGCCGCGTGGCCGTCGGTCTGACCTGGGCATGGTTCATCGGGTGCATGGCGGCGATTCTGTGCGTGCAGGCTTTTGTCTTGCCGAATCTGGAAGGCTATTCCGCATCGGCCCAGCTCGGCCGGCGCGCAAGCGCCATGCTGCCC
>JBQCCH010000380.1:0-2662 GCA_051962375.1 Tepidisphaeraceae bacterium | reverse complement strand
ATCGAAAACGAGAGGCGGATGACGTCCGAAAAAGAACCGGGCCTGCACGCTGGTGGCGAGCAGGCCCGGTTCGGCAAATCCTGTTACGCAGTTGCGTAAGAGGGATTAGTTGTCGTCGGTCGGCAGCAGGATGCTGTCGTTCCCGTCGTACGGCTGGGTGTTGGTCGAGTTGCCGGTGTCCAGAGCACCACCGCTTTGCGTGGTGTAGGTGCCAGCAGCACCCAGCAAGGCACGCGACGTGAAAATGTTGTCCTGCTGGCTGCCGGCCCAGACGCTGGCGTTCCAGTCAACGTGGCCGTCGGCGTACAGGACATTCTGGCCGTCGTTCTGGTGGTTGACCGAGTTGGCGGAGCGTTGCAGCGCGCCGGAGTCGGTGAACTTCACGTTCGTCGGGCCACCGTTGATGCCGTTGGCGGTCTGCGCCGAGCCCGACGTGCCGGGGTTGATGTCCGACATGATCGCGAAGTCAGCGGTCATCGAATCGTTGAAGATGAAGCCGTTGCTGACCGCGCCGGTGGACGGATACGGGTTCTGGTAGCTGTACGACAGCGACTTCTGAATCGTGTTGCCGACGGTCGAGGTGCTCGGCGCCCAGTCCGTGTAGTACTGGATCGTCGTGCCGCTCGCAAGGACAAAGCGGTCCTGATTGGCGGACGGGCAGATGAAGACGTCGGTCGTGATGTCCTGCGTGCGGAGCACGAGGAACAAGGCCGAGGTCACGTCGTTGTACGCCGTGCCACCGTTGGTGCCGGCCGTGTTGAACGGATTGGCCGTTGCAACGGTGCCGTTGATCGCATCAGCCCCGGTCGAGCCGATCGTGATGTTGGACGTCGCGTTGTACTTCGTCCGGGGGTAGGCGTTCGTACGCGTTTCTTCGTTCGCGTACATCTTGAGCGCCAGGCCGATCTGACGGAGGTTGCTCGCACACTTGATGCGGTTCGCTGCTTCACGGGCTCGGTTGAGCGAGGGCAGCTGGCTCGAGATCAGCGGCGCGATGATGCCGATAACGACCAGCAGTTCGACAAGGGTGAAGCCCTTGCGGTTGTTGAGACGCTTCATAAGAAGCTCCTTTTCACTGACACCGTGCCCGATAAGGTTCGGACACATTCCACCGTCGCGCGTTCGCATGAGTCAAGCAATCAACCGACCCGATATAACGATGAGAGATATGATGGCTGTCGTGAGTCCCAGGATTGGGCCTCGATTATCGGTGCGGCTTGCCATGCCATGTTACGTCGCGACACCAATCGCCCGTCGACGAACGCCGCCGCGGGTTGGTTTCGTTTGAACAGCAAAGCACGAAAGATGTAGATTCCTGTCCTCACTCCCAGTGCCTGCCCCAATGAGCCGCAATGACTCATCAGGATGCGTCAAAATACTGCAGTTGTGGTAGGCGCGTCAAGAAAAAACGATTGCCACGGCATCCTTTATTTTCTGGCAACAAGGCATGGTAATTATCAGACGGTTACATTCAGGTGGCCGGGGCGTCGGGGGTTTGGGTCCGTTTTAACTCGCCCCGCCGCAGTTTTTGGGTTAATGCGTGGATCACGGGCTGGGGTAGAATGGGCTTTAACTGCTTGACGTCCCCACCCAATTGCACAACCTGCCGAATCAGGCTGCTGCTGGTGAGGGCGAATTGGTCGCCGGTCATGATGAACACCGTCTCCACGCCCCCCACCGCCCGGTTCGCCATCGCCAGTTGGAATTCATAGCGAAGGTCGGTCGCATCCCGGATGCCGCGCAGGATGGTGGTCGATTCCATCTTCCGCACGAAATCCATCGTCAGCCCCGTATATTTTTCCAATCGCGTGCCGGGAATGTCGGCCAGCAGGTCTTTCATGATGCTGACGCGTTCATCGAGCGAGAAGAGCTCACGCTTGTCCGGATTTACGCCCACGGCCACGATCAATTCATCAAAAAGCTTCACGCCCCGTCGGATGACGTCCAGATGCCCATTGGTGATCGGGTCGAATTGCCCAGGGAAAACGGCTCGGCGAAGGGGTCTGCTCGGCATGGCTGGGTCGCTTTAGTGGATAGGTTTTTGAATAACGCTCGCACTGGCCGCCGCCTCGGGGCCAGTGCGCATGACTATCAACGATCGGAGCGAAACCCGCAACTGCGGCGGTTGATCCGCGAATCGCCTTCGCGGATAGTCTGGGCTGTGCTCGAACGTCACATGGCTGGCAATTCGGTGGTCACGTACCGCTCTCCCCTGCTGCGCAGCGCACGGATTCCGCACGCCTTTTCCACGCGCATCGGCGGCATCAGCACCGGACCGTTTGCGTCACTGAACCTGGGCAACCCCAATGGCTGCCCGCAGCAGGATTCGCTCGATCACATTGCCGAAAATTATCGTCGACTTGCCGAATCGATCGATTGCCGCAAGCGGCGGCGGGTGTTTGCTCATCAAATTCACGGCGCCACCGTTCTGACCCCGGATGCCTGCGGATTGAACTCAGCCGCCCCAACGCCGTGCGAACTGGGGAAGGCCGATGCGCTGACGACAGCCGACCCCACGCTGCTGCTGAGCATTCGGACAGCCGACTGCGTGCCGGTGCTCTTGGCCGATCGATCCGGGCGACGCGTGGCCGCGGTCCACGCGGGGTGGCGCGGGGTGATCGCCGGCGTGGTGTTGGAAACGCTGCAGCACTTCGATCGAACG